>JAEZZU010000044.1 GCA_023418355.1 Pseudomonadota bacterium
CAGGCTCGGGTAGTCGACGCTACCGTCCTCATGCATGGGGGTGACAAGGGCAACGATGCTGCCTTTCAAGGCGACTGTAGATGTGGTCATGACCGCGAGAGAAAACGGGAAAAGGGCATTCTAACGACTGCGCCAGCATGCAATGCAAGCAATGTATTCGCGTTGACCCTAGGCAACACGGATTTGCGCCATCTTTGCAGACAAACTCTCAAAAAAAGGAGCTGTCAGCGCTGTTTATACAAGCAACTGCGATGTATTTATATGCGAAATGGCTTGAAACAAGGCGCTGGATGCTCTTGTTTTCATACTGAATATGCATGCAAAGTGCATGGTATCTGCCTGCGCTGATAGGCAATGCCGCCTTGTCTGACATCCCGTCACGCAAGGATGCGGCATACACAAGTCTTCACAAGGAGGCTGTGTATGAGCGTGAGTAAATGGTGGTGGCAACTGCGTCAGGTGGGCCGCAGACTGTGGGTACGCACCACATTGATTGGCCTGCTGGGCGTATTCACGGCCTTGCTGGCTGCGGTGGTGGAAACCTGGATTTCCTGGGAGCTGCCGGGCTTCGTCGATGTGGCAGCCATTGAAAGCCTGCTGACCATCATTGCCTCCAGCATGCTGGCCGTGACCACGTTTTCGCTGGGCGTCATGACCTCGGCCTATGGCTCGGCCACCAGCAATGTCACGCCGCGCGCTACCAAGCTGCTGATGGAAGACCCCATCACCCAGTCCGTGCTGGCCAGCTTTATTGGTTCCTTCATCTTCAGCGTGGTGGGCATGATCGTGCTGCGCTTCGGTGCCTATGGCGAGCGTGGGCGCGTGGTGCTGTTCATCGTCACGATTGCCGTGATTGCCCTGATCGTGGTCAACCTGCTGCGCTGGATTGACTACCTCACCCGCTTCGGGCGCATGGGGGAGACCATGGGCCGCGTGGAAGACGCCACCCGCACCGCGCTGCAGCAGCGCCTGGCCCAGCCCTATCTCGGTGGGCAGTGCTGGTCGTACCCGCAGACCCCGCCGCAGGGCGGCATGGCAATTGCCGCGCAGCAGGTGGGCTATGTGCAGCACATTGACATGCCCGCGCTGGCGCAGGCTGCCAAGGAGGCAGGAGGGACGATCTACATGGGAGCCACACCGGGCAGGCATGTGTTTGTGGACTCACCGCTGGCGTGGCTGGTGTGCGGTGCACAAGCTGCTTCGCCTGAGGCGCAGGAAGCAGCGGTGGCCGCCATACGTGCCTGCTTCAGCGTGGGCAATGAGCGCAATTTTGAGCAGGACCCGCGTTTTGGTCTGGCCGTGATGTGTGAGATTGCCTCGCGCGCGCTTTCGCCAGCCACCAATGACCCCGGCACGGCGCTGGACGTGATTGCCCGCAGCACGCGGCTGCTGACGGTCTGGGCGCAAGGGCTGAAGGAGCGAGAGGCTCAGGATATTCCTGCGGACTATCCGGAGATCTTTGTGCCCCCGCTGCGCAGCGAAGACCTGTTCGATGACGCCTTCATGCTCATGGCGCGTGACGGTGCAGGGCTGGTGGAAATCCAGCTGCGCCTGCAAAAGTCACTGGCGGCACTGGGGCGCATTGGCAATGGCGAATTCCGGCAGGCAGCGCGTGCGCAGGCTGATCTGGCACTGGAGCGCGCCGATGTGGCCATGGCACTGGCGCACGACAAGCAGCGCCTGCATGCGCTGGCGCAGCAGTTACGCCAGCAAGGCTGATGGCGCAGCCGCCGCGTCCTTGATGGCCGCAATGCGCTGCACGACACGGTCTGGCTGGGTGCGCAGGCCGTGCTCATAGGCCACCACCTGCCAGCCGCTGCACACCTGCAGCAGCTCGCCGGGGGCGAGCAGAAAGTCCGGGCGCGAGGGCTTGCCGTAGGCCGCATTGCCCAGGCCAAAGGTTTCATAGATCAGCACACCGCCATCGCGCACGCTGCCTAGCACCTGCGGCCACAGGGGGCGCCACAGGTAGTTGGTCACTACCACGGCATCAAACTGCTGGCCGGGCAGCGGCCAGGGGCCGTTTTCAATGTCCGCTTCGATGGCGCGCACGCTGGCAGGCAGCTGCGCCAGGGCTTCAGGGTTGCGGTCCAGGCCGGTGACATGGTGGCCCAGTGCTGCCAGATACCGCGCATGGCGGCCGTTGCCGCAGGCGATGTCGAGCACCTGCGTGCCTGCAGGCAGCAGATGGGCAAAGCGCTGTACCCATTCAGAAGGGGCAGAAGGTGCGGCCGCAGGCGTGCTGCCCTGCGGCAAAGCAGTAGAACAAGTCATGGGGTAGGGAGCTCAGATGCAGGCCCAGACCTGGTCTGCCAGTGTCAGCATGAAGTCGGGCTGCAGGTACATGGCAAATACTGCCAGCAGGGCCAGGCAGACCACCACCCAGATCACGCCGCGCAGCCACGCGGGCAGTCTGGGCATGGAGGAGGTGGGCGAAGTGGTGGACATGCCTGCTATTGTGACAGTTGTGACGTGACAGCTGTGACTGTGGCTTACGCAGCGGTTGCCGCCTGGCGCTGCAGCGGCGCTTCACGCACCGGCAGGTTGACGATGGCGGCAAACACGCCCAGCGCAATCGACAGATACCAGACCATGTCGTAATTGCCATTCAGGTCATACAGATAGCCGCCCAGCCACACGCCCATGAAGCTGCCAATCTGGTGGCTGCAGAACACAAAGCCGCCCAGCATGGACAGGTGCTGCACGCCAAAGATCTGGGCAATCGTGGCATTGGTCAGCGGCACGGTAGACAGCCACAGAAAACCCATGGCCGCCGTGAAGACATAGACCGACCAGTCGCTCAGCGGTGCCAGCAAAAACAGCACCGTCACCACCGAGCGCATGCCGTAGATGCCCGCCAGCACATAGCGCTTGCGCATAGGGTACTTCTGGCCCAGATTGCCCGCCAGATAGGTGCCAAAGATATTGAAAAGCCCCACCAGCGCCAGACCCACGCTGGCCACATGGGGCGACATGCCAAAGTCCTTGAGGTAGCTGGGCATGTGCACACCAATGAACATCACCTGAAAGCCGCAGACAAAGTAGCCCGCCGTCAGCAGCACAAAGCTGGGGTTGGTCCATGCCTCCTTGAAGGCCTGCAGGGTGGACTGCTGGCGCTGCACGGGCTTGCCTGAGGCAAAGC
>JAEZZU010000368.1 GCA_023418355.1 Pseudomonadota bacterium
TTTGCTGGAGGGCATCAACAACCGCATCAAACTCATCAAGCGCATGGCCTACGGATACCGCAACACTGAATACTTCTTCTTGAAGATCAAGGCCGCATTCCCCGGAAATCCGTGAAGAACCGAAAAAAAGCTTATTCGTCGTCTTCGTCTTCTTCCAATGCTGCCGCTGCATTGATGGCTTGCAAGCGTGCAGCCAGTTTGGGGATGCGGGGATTGTTTTCATCCGCAAAGTGCGCTTGCATGTAGCGGCCAATAATGACACGGGCTTTGTCAGTGATGGTCAAAGACTTGGCTGCAATAAAGGCGTCAATGACCATTAAATCGAAGGGCGTTTCTTTGTAGTTTTGCATAAGGGGCGCGAGTCTAGCACCCGTCAATAAACCAAGATTGCCGCATGCACACTGCAGAAACAGGGCAGTGCGTGCTATAGAAGCAGGGACTCTGGCCATGGGTGGAACACCTGTGGCCAGAGCCTGCTGCTGGCTGGCTCGCGCTACGCCTGCTGCGCCTGCAGATGCTGCTCCACGGCCGCAGCCATGGCCAGCAGCTGGCGGTCTGCACCGCGCTGGCCCACCAGCATCACGCCCACAGGCAGCTCGCCCGCCTGGCGTGGCAAGGGCAGCGACACAGCCGGCAGGTCATAGAAGTTGAACACCGAGGTGTTGCGCAGCATCAGCACATTGGTGGCGTGAAAACGCGCCTCATCGCTCAGGCTCTCGATGGTTGGCGCCAGCAACGGCACGGTAGGCAGAGCCAGCAGGTCGTAATCTGCCATGGCAGCATCGAGCTGCGGCAGCAGCTGCGCACGCGCCTGCTGCACACCCACGTAGTGGGCCGCGCTGATGGTTTCACCCCGACGAATGCGCGAAAGCACCAGCGGGTCCAGCTGCTCGGCCTTGCCTTCTGCCAGCAAGTCCTGGTGGATGTGCGCAGCTTCGGCGGCAATCAGCGTACCCTGCTCCTGCAGACGGAATGGTGCGGTGATCCAGTGATCCAGATCCACATCCTGCACCAGCGCCTGTGCCTGCTGCAGCCGGGCCACGAACTGCTCGAAGGTTGTCAGCACCTGCGCATCTGCCTGCGTGAACAGCAGGCCACGCGGCACGCCCACACGCAGACCCTGCACATGGCGCGGCACCAGCGGCTGCCAGGGCTGCTGGGCCAGTACCGCATCGGTCATGGCGCAGTCCAGCACACTGTGCGCCAGTGGGCCGACAGTGTCCAGCGTGAAGGACAGCGGAAATGCCCCCGTGCGCGGCACACGCGCCTGTGTGGGCTTGAAGCCCGTGACGCCGTTGAGTGCGGAAGGAATGCGGATGGAGCCGCCTGTGTCCGAGCCAATCGCGATCTCGCACATGCCACGCGCCACAGCCACGCCGGCACCCGAGGACGAACCGCCTGGAATGCGCGTGACGTCCCGGGCATTGCCCGGTGTGCCGTAATGTGGATTGATCCCAATGCCGGAGAAGGCGAACTCCGTCATATTAGTCTTCCCGATCACGATGGCCCCTGCGGCGCGCAGGCGCTGCACGATGACAGCATCCTGCGCGGCCGGCGCGGCAGCACGCAGCACCTGAGAGCCTGCGGTCGTGGGTTCCCCCGCCACATCGAACAAATCCTTGATGGACACAATGCGCCCATCCAGCGGCCCCAGGCCAATGCCGGCGGCCGCACGTGCATCGGCAGCCTCAGCAGCGGCCAATGCCGCATCGGCATAGACACGGGTGAAGATGCGCTGGCCTTCAGCGCCAGCATCAGCAATGGCCTGCAGGGCCTGCCGGGTACGTTGCAAAGCAGTCATGGCGTTCGCACTCATTGCGCTTCAGGAGCGGGAACGGGTGCTGGAGCGGGCTCAGTCACCACCTCCACCTCGGTCGTCGTCACCACCTCCATGCGCTGCATGGAAGCTGGCAGCACCTTGTCCAGCCAGCCAGCACCCCATACCAGGCCCAGCACCACCACCACGAGCAGCAGCGCCCACAGCCAGCGCTTGGTGTGGTTGGCCGCATAGGGATCATGCAGGGTGCGCTTGGCGTTCAGTGGCACTTTGGCGGTCTGCGACAGCGAATTGCCCAGCGGCAGGTTGATCTTCATGCGGCCATTGATGGCCCAGCCGCTGGCATCCAGAATCGGCCCCAGACTGCGCTCGCGCAGCTTGAGCCAGGCAATCAGCATGCTGGGACCGGAGATGGCCAGAATCAGGCCGATCAGCGCCACCGGAATCCAGGGGCCCAGTTCAATGAACTTGCCAAAAATCGCCACCACCATGGTGCTGATGGAGCCCATGGCCACGCCAATGGCAGCCACCGTGCCCACATCGGTCTTGCGTGCAGCAGGCGCTGCGGCAGGTGCGACCGGGGTCGTGGCCAGCTCGGTGAGCTTGGTTGCCTGGGTGTTCAGATTGGCGGTAACACTCTCGTTCTTGGCAGCAGCGCGCTTGGCCACCTGCTCTTCAATCATGCGCACAAACTTCTTGTACGGCGAGAAGAAGGCCTGGCCAATGCTGGTGGGGTTCTCGATGAGCTTGGTGATGGTGGCGTCCCAGTCATGGCCGTCGCGGTCATAGAAGATACCGTTGCGGCCTGCGAACAGAAAGTCCACATCGCCCGCAGTAAAGGCGGCAACGATGTTGCGCTTTACCCCATTGCGGCGGCATTCGCAGTACGCCAGATAGACCTTAGCCATGCCCGCCAGCGTGGCGTGCGCACCGGGGTCCGTCACATCCACGGTCAGATCGCAGCTGCGGCCGTCCAGGTAGAGCGTACCCGCCTGGAAGGCTGCACCTTCACGGCGATAGAAGTGGGCAAAGTTCACAAAATTGTTCAGCAGCGCCAGCAGGTCACGCTGAAAGCGAATCAGCTTTTCCAGCGCCACCACGCGCTGGCTGTGCTGCTGCTCGGCTTCGTCACGCTCGATCAGCTGCTGCAGCTGTTCCTGCAGACCACTGTTCAAGAGGGCCTGCGCTTCTTCCGCGCCCAGATTGCCCAGCGGGGTCTGGGGGTAGGCGGCCAGCCATGCCTGGCAGGCAGACAGCTGCGCCTTCACGGCATTCCACTGCTCCACCTGCAGGCTGTCCACATCGCCCAGCAACGGCTGGACGACGGTCCTGCGGAATTCCTCCATGGCCTGCGCCCACGCAGGGTTGATGCCCTGGCGCAGCGGCAGCACAGCTTCCGCGGTGAACTGTGCCAGCGGCAGGGCGGCAATGGCGGCGTCCTGCTGCGTCAGCACCTGAGTGCCCAGCGTGGCATAGCCTTCGGCCGTGGGGCTGAGCGCGTCCTGCGCCTTGGCATCAAATGCCGCCAGATGGGCACGGGCAAAAAAGTCATCGACCTTGGCCTGCACGGCATTCAGGGCCGAGGCTGCGGCCACGGCCTGCTCCTGCGTGGGCAGGGAGCAGGTATTGGTTTGCGCCTGTGCATGCCAGCTGGCGATGGCCTGCACATCGGTAAAGAAGTTATCCAGCTGGGCACGGCCCAGGCCGGGCTGCTCGTCGCAGCCGGTCACGCTGCCATAGCTGTCCATGATGCGGCTGGCCAGTGCTGCCAGCTCGGGCTGGTCGGTCAGTGCCGCGGGGTTGAGCACACCATCGCCATTGAAAGGCATGGCATTGAGCGAGGCCATGCGTGCCTGCACATCGGCCAGCGTCACGCTGTCGGCATCTTCACGGTCAGCCAGCTTCAGAATGCGGCGCGCTTCATCTGCCAAGGCCTGCCCTTCCTCGGTGGCATCGCTGATGCTGTCCAGCCGCAGCACATCGCTGTGCTGGGTCAGCACGTCAGGATTCTTGACCATGGACACAGCCCACTCACAGGCGGCCACCAGCTCGGGAGCCCGGATGCGTCCATCGGCATCGCTGTCGATCAGATCCAGCGTAGCGCTATCAAACTCAATGCCGCGTGTAGGGCAGGCCAGCGCCACCCAGAGCTTTTGATCGAGCTGGCCGATATGGGCGATATCGGCACCCGTACGAATCGAAACCTGATCAACCCCTCCCGCGCGGAAGAACTGCCATTCGTGTTGTTTTTGCATGCTGCACTCAATGAATATGCGATGGACCATGGCGCATCACGCTGCAGCGTGCTGGCCATTTCGAATGGCTGCAAGTGTATGCGTGCCGCACACCACCCGTGCGTGCAAGCCGGGTGTGCGCAACATCCGCAGACGACATCTACATTGTTTGACAATTGGCACCCTCCACACAGTCTTCCTGCACGGCCATGCCACAATCTCCCGTATGCCCATGACGCCTTTACGCTCTCATGCCTTTACGCCCTCTCCGCAATCGGCGGAAACGGGCATCATGTCTGACCTCTACCGCCTGAGCGTGGGGCCCGTTGGCGCGGCGTACTACCAGCAGCATTTCCAGCGCTTTGAAACCCTGGGCAAGGCCGTGCCCTGCTGGAACAATGCCGCTGCCTTCTTCACCCTGGCCTGGTTGATACTGCGCAAGCTGTGGCGCCCTGCCGGTATTTATGCCGCTGTGCTGGCTGGCGTGCTGGCGCTTTGGTGGTGGGGCCTGCATGGGCGTGTGCCACTGGCCGTGGAAACCACGGCATGCCTGCTGCTGGGCCTGCTGCTGTGTGTGGTGCCCGGCTTTACAGGCACCGGGCTGTACTACCACCATGTGCGCAAGCAGACCCTGCACACCCTCACCCACGCCAAATCGCTGGCTCAGGCACGTGTGGAGCTGGCCACCCAGGCCATCACCACCGAGCGCCTGCATGTGGTGGCCTCGTTGCAGGCACTGGTCGCCCTGCTCCTTGCAGCTGCGGTGTTCTATGCACCGCCCAGCCGTGCGCCAGAGCTGCCAGACGCCAGCGCCACCCAGCCCGGCACAGGGCCACAGCTGGTCATTCCTTCCGTGGAAAGCATCCGCGCCCAGCAACCGGAGCTGCCTGCGATAGAGCCTGTCCCGGCTCCAGAACCAGCTCCGGCCGAGCCACTGCCAGCACCTGCGCCTGAGGAGCAGACATCTGCTGCTCCTGATGCTGCCAAGGATGAGCTGTCTGTCGTCACCTTTGCACAGTCCGTGCCCGTGCAGTTCACCACCACCCCGGCCACTGCAACGGCTGCTGCCGCCATGACCGCCACAGCGGCAGCCGTCGCCGCAGCACCTGCACCTGCACCTGCTCCTGCTCCTGCTCCGCAGAAGGCGAAGGCTGAGGCTCCCAGCAAGAAGCAGGTCGCCGCACCCGCAGCCATGGTCAAGACCAAGGCCGCACCTGCCGCTACGCCCACCAGCACCAGCAGCAAGCTGATCGCTGGCAAGTACTACCTGAACGCAGGGGTCTACGCCCAGGCCAGCAATGTGGATGCAGCAGAAAAACAGCTGCGCAAGATGAAGCTGGGCGCTGTGCGCCAGACCATCAAGGGCAAGAATGGCACACTGACACGCCTGTATATCGGCCCGTTCGAGCAGCGCAAGCAGGCCGAGCAGGCAGCAACGCAGGCCAAGAAGCTGCGGTTGCAAACCCAGGTGCTGCAGGCTCGCTGATTGCCAGCCTGGAGCACTGGGCGCACTCTGCACTGCAGACTTTGTCCGTCACAAAGAGTCACACTACGCCCCCAAATCACTGCACAGCCACTGTTAAGGTATGGGCTGTGAACCACTGAGGAGTTGAAATACATGCGCTATGTACTGCCCCTGCTGGGCCTGACCGGCATTCTGACCATCGCTGGTTGCTCCACGTCATCGCCCTTTGGCTCGGGAAAAGCAGGTGCTGATGCACCACGCCCCGTCCAGCAATGCAATGCACAGAACGCGCAATGGGCCGTGGGCAAAACCAATACCGAGCACAACATCAACGAAGCCCGCAAGCGCGCTGGCGCCTACATGGCACGCGTGATCAAGCCCGGCCAGCCCATGACACGGGACTACAACATGGAACGTCTGAATCTGGAAGTCGATGCCACAGGCCGTATCGTCAAGGCTTTCTGCGGCTAAGCGCTGGATTTTTAATAGCTGCCTGCGCTTGCAAAAAGCTAGTTTCAGCATAAAAACCATCTAAAAACAAGAAAGCACCTGCGCAAGGTGCTTTCTTTTTATGAGCATCTGGCTAATTAGTCATCTGCCAGGAACAGCTCCTGCAGATCACTCAAAAAGTCAAAACCCCGCTCCGTAGGCTGCACATGGCCGCCCTGCCTGGTGATCAGGCCCTTGCGCAGTGCTTCATCCAGCGCAGACTGGATAGTGCTGATGGGCAGGCCCGTGCGGTCCAGATAGTCCTGAATCGCAAAGCCACCGCGCAGGCGCAGCGCGTTGAGCATGTACTCAAACGGCAAATCCTTGCGGCGCACGTCCTCGTCACTGGCCAATGCGCGACCTGCCAAGGCCGCATCCATATAGCGCTGCGGGTCGCGAAGCTTCACCTGGCGCACGATGCGGTGCGCAAAGCTGAGCTTGCCATGCGCGCCGGCGCCAATGCCCAAATAATCACCAAACTGCCAGTAGTTGGTGTTGTGAAAGCACTGGTGGCCCTCGCGCGCATAGGCCGAGATTTCATAGCGCTGCATGCCTGCGGCACCTGTCATGGCCGTTATGCGGTCCAGCATGTCATAGGCCGTGTCTTCTTCCGGCACCACGGGCGGGTACTTGGCGAAGTAGGTGTTCGGCTCAATCGTCAGGTGGTAAATCGAGATATGCGGGGGCTTGAAGCTCAGCGCTGTCTCCAGGTCCTGCACCAGATCGGCCTCGGTCTGCCCCGGCAGGGCATACATGATGTCGAGGTTGAAGGTCTCGAACGATTCCGCAGCCTCCTGCACCGCAGCACGCGCCTGCGCACCATCGTGCACACGGCCCAGTGCCTGGAGGAAGCGGTCGTCAAAGCTTTGCACGCCAATCGACAGGCGCGTCACGCCCGCATGGCGGTAGGCCTTGAAGCGTTCTTTCTCGAAAGTACCGGGGTTGGCCTCCATGGTGATTTCGCAGTCTGGCTCCATGCGCAGGCGCGCACGCAGACCACCAATCAACTGGTCAATGCTTTCCGGGCTGAACAGGCTGGGGGTGCCGCCACCGATGAACACGCTGTGCACCGTGCGGCCCCAGATCAGGGGCAGGCTGGCTTCCAGATCGGCCATCAGCGCATCGATATAGCGCTGCTCGGGCACGCCGCCTTCAGACAGCCCACGCTGCTCGTGCGAGTTGAAGTCGCAGTACGGGCATTTCTTGAGGCACCACGGCAGGTGGATGTACAGCGACAGCGGTGGCAGCGCCGGCAAGGCCAGCGTGCCCATGCGCATGTAGTGCTGCACGTCCTTGGGGGCCTGGCCCAACTGCGGCTCAGCGCCTGCGGGAAGAATCGGAATGCTCATGCGTGCAGTCGTCCTATGCCAGCCAGCTGTGCTTGAGCAGCTCCATCATGGCGCGCGTGCTGCGGCCGCGGTGGCTGTGGCCGTTCTTGAACTCAGGTTCCATCTCGGCAAAGGTCTTGCCAATTTCAGGAATGATGAGCACGGGGTCAAAACCAAAGCCATTCGTGCCACGACGTTCCTTGGCAATCTCCACATTCACGCGGCCCACGGCGATCAGGGGCTCGGGGTCCTTGGGGTGGCGCACGCCCACCAGGGTACTCACCATGGCTGCCTTGCGGTTGGCATGGGGTGCCAGGTTTTCCAGCAGGCAGGTCACGTTGTTGGCATCGCTCTTTTCGTAGCCGTAGTGCGTGCAGTAGTAGGCCGTATCCACGCCGGGCAGGCCTCCAAAGGCTTCCACGCACAGGCCAGCATCGTCGGCAATCGCGGGCAGGCCGGTTTTTTCCGCCGCAAAGCGTGCCTTGCTCAGGGCGTTTTCCACGAAGGTGCCATAGGGCTCGGGCGCTTCGCCTTGGAACAGATCACCCTGGCAGATCAGCTCTACGCCCAAAGGCGCAAACATGGATTGCAATTCGGCCAGCTTGCCGCGGTTGTTGGAAGCGAGAACAATTTTCATGAATCAAATATGGCCCTAGCGCTTGGAACTAAAGCGCTAGCAGCTCTCTTATTTAGAAGCTTTGCAAGCCAAGCTTGCCATGGGAAAGGTGCTTAGTGTGCGCCAAAGTGCAAGCCCATATGCCGCAGTGCACTGCGCAGCGCTCAGTGCCTGCGACTGGCCGAACGCTGTATGGCCGCGTTGATCTCGGCAATATTGCGCTCGATTTCTGCCTCATCAAGCGGATCGTCCAGGGTGTCCAAATCGTGCTGGGACTGAATGGTGCTGGCAAAGCGCTCATGCACCAGGTCAGTATCG
>JAEZZU010000071.1 GCA_023418355.1 Pseudomonadota bacterium
CCGATGTGGAGCAGGTCTATATCGTGCTGTCGCTGGCGCGGCAGTCGCATGGCAATGATGTGGCGCAGGGCGTGCAGACCATGCTGGAGCAACCCACGGAATTTGCGCGCAAGGCCGTGGCGCACCAGGACGCCATTGCCAGGCGCCACTACGGCATCGCCACCCTGTTTGGCGTGATCGTGCTGGCCATGGTCTATGTCATGTACCAGGCCTTCACCACGCCGGATGTGGGCCTGCTGGGTGTCGTCCTGCCAGGTGCCATGGCTGCCTTTGCGCTGTGGCGCATGGAGCGCTCGGTCTATCGTGGCCGTCAGGGCAATCTGCTGTTGCTGCGCCTGCTGGATGCGCTCGACGGCCAGCCCTACAGCTATGACGCTGCGAAGTTCGATCAATTCATAGCTGCTAACGCAGATCTGGCAAGCGCTAGAGCCAAATTTCCTGCCTCATCGGAAATGGCGCTTAAACACATTGCTGCCCTGAAGTGGGCGCAACTGCAGGCGCGCGGTCAACAGGGCTGAGCCGTTCATCGGCTGTAAAGCCTCAGGGGAACCGCTTACAGTGGCGGTATGGCTACTCCAACCCCTTCTTCCTCGCTTCCAGTCGATCTGCCCGTAGAGGGCATGAGCTGTGCCTCTTGCGTGGGGCGTGTGGAGCGCGTGCTCAAAAAACTGCCCCATGTGCAGGACGCCAGCGTGAATCTGGCGACCGAGCAGGCGCGCATTCAGTTTGCGGGTGCGCCCGATGTGCCCGCCGCCATCGCCGCCATTGAAAAAGCCGGTTACAGCGTGCCGCAGCACAGCCTGGAGCTGCAGGTGCAGGAGATGACCTGTGCTTCCTGTGTAGGGCGTGTGGAGCGCATCCTCAAGAAACAGCCGGGCGTGCTGGGTGCGACGGTCAATCTGGCGACCGAGCGCGCCACCGTGCAGGTGGTGGGCGGTGTAGATCCTGCAGCGCTGATCGCTGCCGTGAGCAAGGCGGGCTACCCGGCGCAACGGGTGCCCAGCGATATACCTGCTGCCACCGGCAGCGACGGTGTAGCCCAGCGTCATGCCGCAGAAAGCCAGCATCTGAAGCGCGAGCTGTGGATCGCCGCCGCGCTGGCCATTCCCGTTTTCGTGCTCGAAATGGGCGGTCACCTGTGGCCCGCCTTCCACCACTGGGTGCATGTCACCATCGGCCAGCACAACAGCTGGCTGTTGCAGTGCGTGCTGACCACGCTGGTGCTGATCGGCCCCGGCCGCCGTTTTTATGCCAAGGGCATTCCAGCCCTTCTGCGTGGTGGGCCGGACATGAACTCGCTGGTGGCAGTGGGCACGCTGGCAGCCTATGGCTATTCGCTGGTCGCCACTTTTGCGCCGCAGTGGCTGCCTGCAGGCAGCACCCATGTGTATTACGAATCGGCCGCCGTCATCGTGGTGCTGATTCTGCTGGGCCGCTTCATGGAGGCACGCGCCAAGGGCAACACCTCGCAGGCGATTCAGCAGCTGGTGCAGCTGCAGGCCAAGACCGCGCGTGTGCGGCGGGGCGGTGAGGTGGTGGAACTCGACATCGCCCAGGTGCAGCGTGGCGATGTGCTGGAAGTGCGCCCCGGCGAGCGTATTCCGGTCGATGGCGTGGTGCTGGAAGGGCACAGCTTTGTCGATGAATCCATGCTCAGCGGCGAGCCTGTGCCCGTGGAAAAAACCGAAGGCGCGCCGCTGATGGGCGGCACCGTGAACCAGCAGGGGGCACTCGTCATGCAGGCCACCAAGGTGGGGGCGGATACGCTGCTGGCCGGCATCATCCGCATGGTGGAGCAGGCGCAGGGCGCCAAGCTGCCGATCCAGGCACTGGTGGACAAGGTCACCATGTGGTTTGTGCCCGCTGTCATGGCCGTGGCGCTGCTGACCTTTGTCGGCTGGATGGTCAGGGGGCCAGCGCCTGCGCTGTCCATGGCGCTGGTCAATGCCGTGGCTGTGCTCATCATCGCCTGCCCGTGTGCGATGGGGCTGGCCACGCCGACCTCCATCATGGTCGGCACAGGCCGCGCCGCACAGCTCGGTGTGCTGCTGCGCAAGGGTGAGGCGCTGCAGCTGCTCAAGGATGCGAAGGTCGTGGCCGTCGATAAGACCGGCACGCTCACCAAGGGCAAACCGGAGCTGACCGATGTGCTGCTGGCACCCGGTTTTGACCGCGCCATGGTGCTCGCGCAGATTGCGGCTGTGGAAGCCAAATCCGAACACCCGATTGCGCGCGCGATTGTGGATGGTGCCCAGGCCGAAGGGCTGGTGCTGTCTGCGGTGGACAGCTTTGCATCCCTCACGGGCCGTGGCGTGCGGGCGCAGGTCGCCGGTGCGCGTGTGGAGATTGGCGCAGACCGCTGGATGGCAGAGCTGGGCTGCGAGGTGGCCGTGTTTGCCGCAGAGGCTGAACGGCTGGGCCGCGAAGGCAAGACGCCGCTGTATGCCGCCATCGACGGCAAGCTCGCCGCAATGATTGCCGTGGCCGATCCCATCAAGCCCAGTACGCCCGCTGCGATTGCCGCGCTGCACCAGCTGGGCCTGAAGGTGGCGATGATTACGGGCGACAACCGCCACACGGCGCAGGCAATTGCGCAGCAGCTGGGCATTGACGAGGTCGTGGCAGAAGTGCTGCCCGGCGGCAAGGTCGATGCTGTGAAGCGCCTGCAGGGGCGCTTTGGCACGCTGGCCTATGTGGGCGATGGCATCAACGACGCGCCCGCGCTGGCGCAAGCCGATGTCGGTATTGCGATTGGCACGGGCACGGACATTGCCATCGAGTCTGCCGATGTGGTGCTCATGTCCGGCGACCTGCAGGGCGTGCCCAAAGCGATGGCGCTGTCCCGTGCCACCATGGCCAATATCCGCCAGAACCTGTTCTGGGCCTTCGCCTACAACGTGGCGCTGATTCCGGTGGCCGCTGGCGTGCTCTATCCGTTCAACGGCACGTTGCTTTCGCCCATGTTCGCGGCGGGGGCCATGGCCATGTCCAGCGTGTTTGTGCTGAGCAATGCGCTGCGCCTGCGGCGTTTCCAGCCAGCTTGAAAAGAGGTGTGCCGGCTGTGGCATTTCGCCCTAGGATGCAGGCCGGAGCGTAGCGTCATCAAAACCAGGGAGTGGGCGATTGCAGCAGGCACATACACAGCACAAACGAGGCAGCATCGCTGCATCCCGGTGGTACTTGTACTGGGTCAGTCTCTGTTTGCTGTGGGCACTGCTGGGGCATGGCAAGCTGTTTGCGCAAACCCATGCTGCGTCTGAAGGTGCATCCTGCACGGCACAGCACTTGGGCAGCGCGCTGGCGCTGGAGCGCAGCACAGGTCAGCGCCCTGCGCAAGGCTGGCAGCCCGTGCACTTGCCCTACACGGTAGAGGATGCATCGCTGGGTGTAGGACCGATGTGGTTCCGGGTGCAGTGGCAGCTGCATTGCCCTGCGGGCCTGCCTGCTGATCCACATCTGGCACTGGCCATCTCCGGCATCAACCAGGCAGCCGAAGTGTTCTGGAATGATCAGCTGCTGTGGCGCAGCCATTCCTTGGTCGAGCCGCTGTCACGCGGCTGGAACACACCGCGCTGGTGGCCTGTGACGATCACGGACCCTCAGCAGATACAGACGCTGTGGGTGCGGGTGGTCAGTCAGGCGCCACTGGAGGCTGGTCTCGGCCATGTGGAACTGGGGCCTGTTACGCAGATTGAGGCCATGCATGAGTATCGCTATGGCCGCCAGCACACGGCCTATGTGGTGGCGGCTTCACTGGCTGCGGCCGTGGCCTGTGTGGCGCTGGTAGTGTGGGCGCAGCGGCGGCAGGAAAAAAGCTACTTCTGGCTGGGCTGCATGCAGGCCTTCTGGGCGCTGTACCTCAGCACCATCCTCTCGCAGGAGACCTGGCCTGGCTTTACCTCGTTCACTTTCACGGCGTTTTCTCTGTCCTGTCTGGTGCTGTATGCCCAGTGCTTTGTGATCTTTACGCTGCGCTTTGGTGGCGAGCGCAGACCGTGGCTGGAGCGCGCGGCATGGCTGGTGGTGGGCAGCATCGTGCTGCTCATGCTGGGCGGCATTGCACCCAAATACCGCGATGCCATGGCCTTTCTGTGGTGTGGCTTTGCCTTTGTCAGCACCGGGCTGTACTTTCAGTGGCGGGCCTGGTGCACGCGCAAACCACAGCACTTGCTGCTGGCCGTGTGCTGGGTGGTGGTGCTGGTGCTTGGCATTCATGACACGCATGTGGCACTCAAGGAGTGGTACAACTTTGAAACCCTGTCGGCCTTTTATGCGCCTGTGGTCATCATGATGCTGGGCGTGCTGCTGGGCTGGAAGGTGGCGGAAGACATGCGCCGCATTGATGGCTTCAACGCCGAACTGCAGCAGCGCGTGGCCGAGGCGCAGACACGGCTGGCAGATTCTCTGGCGCGTGAGCATGCGCAGGCCCTGCAGAATGCCAAGATTCAGGAGCGCATGCAGCTGGCCCATGATCTGCATGATGGCTTGGGTGGCAGTCTGGTGCGCTCCATGGCCATGATTGAAAACGCGCACCAGCCCGTGGGCAATGCGCACATGCTGTCCATGCTCAAGTCCTTGCGCGATGACCTGCGCCAGATCATCGATGCAGGCTCGGGCAGCGGCGCGCAGGTGCCTGCAACACCGCTGGAATGGCTGGCGCCCTTGCGCCATCGCGTAACCCAGGTGCTGGAAGCGCTGAATGTGCGTGTGCAGTGGACGATCGATGCGCGGTGGCAGCTGGCACCCAGTGCCACGCAGTGCCTGGCGCTGCTGCGCATTCTGGAAGAAGCGCTGGCCAACACCATCAAGCACAGCGGCGCGCGCCAAGTGCGCATCAGCTGCCATCAGTTGCCAGAAGGTTTGCTGCAACTGACCGTGGAGGACGATGGCTTGGGCTTTGATGTGTCTGCCGTGCAGCAGGCCGCACTGAATGTGGGCATGCGCAGCATGCAGGCCCGTGCTCAGCGCCTGAGCGCGCAATGGTCCGTGCAGTCACAGCCGGGCCGCACGGTGGTGCAGGTGCTGCTGCAGGTGGTTGCCGCACACGCGTAGCTAGGGCGTGTTCACGTAAACATTGGGTTCGCGCAGCCACGACAAGGCCGTCAATGCGCGACGCACGGCGCAGCGCGGGTGCATACCCGCGCCAGGCGGGCAACACTGCAGGGGCGGCCTTGTCGTGGCTGCCCCTGATATTGAAATCACAAATGGGGTTGAAGGCTTGGGGCGGTCTGCGGTGTTGCGGTGGCTGGCAAGGCGCTCGGCATTGCTGCGCCACCGCGCCTAGCAGCCCATCCCCAAGCCTTCAACGCGAATTCCCAAGCTTTATGTGAACACGCCCTAGTCATTTCATAGCTGCTTGCGCACAAAATAAAAGGACTTCAGATAGAAATCTATCTGAAGTCCTTGTTTTATCAGCGCTGCAAGCTCTTATTTGGGTAGCTTGGGCACGTTGATAAAGTCTTCCAGACTCAATCCTTTTTCCTTCAGCAGGGCTTCGAGCACGGGCTTGAGCTGGCCCAGGCTGGCTTCCACTGTCTCGCGCACGGTATCGACCACCACCTGCGTGCTGCGCTCGATTTCAATGTTCACCAGATCGCCCACCTGCTTGCGGCCAAACACCGTCATGCGCAGGGTCTCAGGAATCAGCCAGACCTCAAACCATCCGGCCTTGCGGTCTACTTCAGCCACCGTCAGGCTGGCGCCATTGATGGCGATATAGCCCTTGGCAAACACATAGGGGCGGAACGCCTCAGGGATGCCAAAGCGGATCTTGTGGTTGGTGTCCGTCTTCATCACTTCCAGCACCGGCGCGGTGAAGTCCACATGGCCAGACAGCGGATGGCCGCCGATTTCCGCGCCATCCTTGGCTGCACGCTCCACGTTGAGCACATCGCCCACCTGATACTGGCCCAGCGTGGTGATGTTCAGGCTTTGCAGCATCACATCAAACGTGGCGCGTGTGGGCGAGAGGATTTCGGTCACCGTCAGGCACACGCCGTCGTGCGAGACGCTGGCGCCAATGGCCAGATCCTGGCAAAAGCCCTCGGGAAATTCCATGGTGAAGGTGCGCAGACCGTCCTGGTCGCGCAGCGCGGCAATCGTTGCCACGGCTTGGATGATGCCGGTGAACACGGGGGAAACCTTCCAACGTCGGTCAGAGAACAGAGCCTGGCGCACAGGCCAGACCGTGCAAGTTTAGGCGCTAAATCACAGTGACTTCTGGCAAATCCTTGCTGTCTGTATTGCAGGAACCACTAGGACCAGGATCACGCATTGCGGGTGGGGGTATTCGGCCAACGGCCGAGGCATTCGCCATGGCGTTTTCCCTTGGCTGCCACAGCACATGACGTGGTTGGGTGCGGGTTGCGGGCAGGTCGCGATGGTGCATAGCTGCTTTCCAGAAAAGTGCGTTGTTTCAGCGGGGTGTCTCCCAAGAATGGACGACTTTGCTGTCAGGAGGGCACCTATGCAACGCAGACAATTACTCACGATGATCGCCATCGGTGCGCTGGGAGGCGGGGCAACGGCCTGGGCGCAGGGCAATGCAGCCATCACACTGGTCGTGCCTTTTGCACCAGGTGCCAGTGTGGACACGCTGTCCCGTCTGATTGCGCGCGAAGTCAGCCAGCGCACGGGCGAGACGGTGGTCGTGGACAACCGGCCTGGGGCCAACGGCATCATCGGTGCGGAATACGTCAAGAACGCGCCGGCATCGGCCCGGCAGCTTTTTATTGCCAACGTAGGCTCGCACGCCATCAATGTGCCCATGTATGGCAAGAGCCTGCCCTACAACG
>JAEZZU010000085.1 GCA_023418355.1 Pseudomonadota bacterium
CAATGTTCGTGCATCCATCCTCAATCGATTTACCGAGCTGGGTACGCCCCAGACGATGGTCGTGGCATAACTACGTCTGGGGCTGGGGGAGGTTCGGTCTCAAAAAGAGTTGTGCAACAAAGCCCTATAGATGGATGGCGTAGCGCAGCCTGTAGTAAAAATTCCATTGAAATGCGGTCCGCGCATTAACTGCATAAAACCCCTTAACCAGATTCAGCAGGGTCTTCAATACCTCTGGCACTTTTCCTGCCGAACATACGGCAGGCAGCCAACGGCAACTGGCCATCAGCAGTACGCCCGTCATCAGCTTGCTGCCATGCTTGAAGCAAAGCCTTCTTCCTGAAAGCCTGTGGCTGTATGTGCACAATAACGCCCTGCTCTTTTCGAAGGCCCCTGCGCTGCGGCGCCTTTCGCACCCGGCTGGTTTCGCCAGCATGTTCTGACGCTGCCGGACAGTGCTACAAGCGATGCCACGAATCGCCCCCAAACGCCAATGAATTCCCAAGCAAACATTACAAAACAAGAAGTGAAGTCTTATCCACGCATGAGCGTTGCGCCGATGCTGGACTGGACCGACCGGCATTGCCGCTACCTGCATCGCCTGCTGAGCAAGCACACCCTGCTCTATACCGAGATGATCACCACCGGTGCCCTCATCCATGGTGATGTGGCGCGCCATCTGCGTTTTAACGAGGAAGAGCACCCGGTTGCCCTGCAGCTGGGCGGCAGTGAACCTGCGGATCTGGCCAAGGCCGCCAAGATTGGGCAGGACTGGGGCTATGACGAGATCAACCTCAACTGCGGCTGCCCCAGCGAGCGCGTGCAGCGCGGAGCCTTTGGTGCCTGCCTGATGAATGAAGCGCCGCTGGTGGCTGACTGCGTGAAGGCCATGCGTGATGTGGTCGATGTGCCGGTGACGATCAAGCACCGCATTGGCATCGACAAGATCGAAAGCTACGACTTTGTGCGTGACTTTGTGGGCACGGTGGCCGAAGCGGGCTGCGACACCTTCATCGTGCACGCACGCAACGCCTGGCTGCAGGGCCTGTCGCCCAAGGAAAACCGCGATATCCCGCCGCTGCGCTATGAAATCGTGGCTCAACTCAAGCAGGAATTTCCGCATCTGACAATTGCCATCAACGGCGGCATCAAGACCGATGAAGTGGTGCAGCAGCAACTGCAGGCCGTCGATGGCGTCATGATCGGCCGCGAGGCTTATCACAACCCCTGGTGGCTCGCCCGCTGGGATGAGCTGTACTTTGGCGCAGCGCCTTCGGAGCTGACCCACATGGATGTAGAGCGCGCCATGGTCGAATACATGGAACGAGAAGCGCGTGAGCACGAGACGCACTGGTACGCGATTGCACGCCACATGCTCGGCCTGCGCCACGGTCTGCCCGGAGCGCGCCGCTGGCGCCAGGTGTGGAGTGACCACCGCCTCAAGCACCTGCCAGCCAGCGAGGTTTCGGCCATTGCCAACACCAAGCCAGCCAGCGCTGAAACCTGCTGACTGTCTGCAAACCACCTGAAACCATAGCTGCTAGCGCTTGAAAAACAAGCTTTTCAGAGAGATAAGTATCTGAAATGCATGTGTATTCAGCGCAAGCAGCTATTGTTTTTTAGATGCCGCTGCTTCTGCGGCATGCACTGACACCGTGCTTGTCGCCACAGCGACTGCATCTGCAGAAATTAAGAGTTCCAAAGTGACCGCCCGTGCTTTATATTGCACTGCAACATTTCGCAGCGGACCTCACTATGCTCTACCAGATCTATGAAACCCAACGTGCGCTGATTGAGCCCTTTGCCGACTTTGTCCAGGCCACGGCCAAGCTCTATAGCAACCCTTTGCTGCCCCTGTCGCAAATGCCTTTTTCGCAGCGGATGGTCGCAGGTTTTGATCTGTTTTATCGCCTGGGCAAGGGCTATGAAAAGCCGCAGTTCGACATAGCGTCCGTCCCCGTCAACGGCGTGAACGTGACGATTCTCGAGCGCGTTGAAATCGACAAGCCGTTTTGCGAACTGCGCCGCTTCAAGCGTTTCTCGGACGACCCTGCCACGCTGGATGCGCTGCTGAAGCACCCACCCGTGCTGGTGGTCGCACCCTTGTCCGGGCACTACGCCACCTTGCTGCGCGATACGGTCAAAAGCCTGCTGGGCGACCACAAAGTCTTTATCACGGACTGGAAGAACGCACGCCAGGTGCCACTGGAAGAAGGCGAGTTCCACCTCGACGACTACATCAACTACGTGCAGGAGTTCATCCGCTATCTGCAAAAGCAGTACGGCAACTGCCACGTCATCAGCGTCTGCCAGCCAACCGTGCCTGTGCTGGCTGCTATTTCCCTGATGGCCAGCCGCGGCGAGACCACACCGCTGTCCATGACCATGATGGGCGGCCCCATTGATGCACGCCGCTCCCCCACCGCCGTGAACAATCTGGCGACACAGCACAGCTTTGCGTGGTTTGAGAACAATGTGATCTACCGCGTGCCCGACAACTACCCCGGTGCCGGCCGGCGCGTTTACCCCGGCTTTTTGCAGTACGCAGGCTTTGTGGCCATGAACCCCAACCGCCACGCCAACAGCCACTACGACTACTTCAAGAACCTGGTCCAGGGGGACGATGCCAGCGCCGAGCAGCACCGCAAGTTCTATGACGAGTACAACGCCGTGCTCGACATGGACGCCAACTACTACCTGGAAACGATTGAAACCGTGTTCCAGGAGTTCAAGCTGGTCAACGGCACCTGGGACGTGCGTGCGCCAGATGGCACGCTCGAGCGCGTCAAGCCCCAAGACATCAAGACCACGGCACTCTTTACCATTGAAGGGGAGCTGGACGATATCTCCGGCTCCGGCCAGACCCATGCCGCCCAGGACCTGTGCACGCAGATCCCCAGTGACATGCGGCTGCGCTATGACGTGATTGGCGCAGGCCACTACGGTATCTTCAGCGGCCGCCGCTGGCGCGACATGGTCTACCCCAAGGTGCGCGGCTTTATCTATGCCCACCATCAGGCCTCGAAAGACAAGGCCGATCCCCTGCAGCAAGGGGAATATGTGGCTGAGGCTGACATGCCCCGCTGATTTGCGCGACACTCTGGCCTCTTACAAGCCCCATCAACCGGCGCAGCGCTGCCTGCGCCGCCACGGTCGTTGCTGAACTGCATGCCTGAGTTACACACCAAGCCAGCCCTGACAGGACTGGCTTTTTCCATTGATGCCGCCCTGCCGCAAACGCAATGCCAGCGCTGCGGCTATACCGATTGCGCCAGCTATGCCCAGGCAATTGCCAGCGAAGGCGCCCCCATCAACCAGTGCCCCCCCGGGGGCGAAGAAGGCATTGCACGCCTGGCCGCCATCACCGGCCGCGCGGCCGAGCCGCTGAACCACAAATTCGGCATTGAAGGGCCACTGACCGTCGCGCGCATCGACGAAGACTGGTGCATAGGCTGCACGCTGTGCATCAAGGCCTGCCCTACCGATGCGATTCTGGGTGCCAACAAGCGCATGCACAGTGTGATTCCCCAGCATTGCACCGGCTGTGAGCTGTGCATTCCCGTCTGCCCTGTGGACTGTATTTCGCTGGACGTAGTCAGCGGCGAGCGCACGGGCTGGGACGCCTGGTCTGCCGATCAGGCTGAGCATGCCCGCCAGCGCTACCACGCCCACCAGCAGCGCCTGGCACGCAGCAAGCAGACCATCGCACCCAATGCCCAGGCCGCGGCCCCCATCCCTGAAGTGGTGCCGGACAAGAAAGCCGCCATTGCCGCTGCACTGGCCAAGGCGCGCCAGTTACGCAAGAGCAGCTAAGCGCACCTCGGGCGCTGTCATCTGGCTGTGAGACGCGCCCTCGCCCACAAAGCTCTTGTAGACACCGCAGCCCAGATACACCTCGTCCTGCTTGCATACGTAGGACATCTTGGTCTGCACAGTGCCGGTCAAAGGATTGGTGATGTCGTACTCCACCCAGCCGGGGCCTTGTTCGGCCTGCGCCACGATGGCCGCCAGCAAGGCATCTCCATCCACACCCGGCACATCCTGCACGCGGCTGCCGCATTTCTCGGGGTGGCCACCAAAGGCCAGATAGCGGCCCGTGGCATCCAGCACAAAGACATACATGTCCCGGTCATAAAAGGGCTGCTGCGGGTCTGACAGCGCCGACCAGTACTGCTGCAGCGGCATACCCATGCGGCGCAAGGCCACGGCACGCTGCACCAGTGCCTCTGCCTCCACCGCCGTGCCCTGCTGCAGGCGGAAGCGCTCCACCACCCGCGACAGATTCTCGGCACGCTGCTCCAGCGCCTGCGCTTCCTGCACCACGCTGCGGACCATCTGCGCGTTTTCCTGCGTCACACGGTCAATGCCATGCACCGCCTGCTGGATCTGCGCCAGCCCCATGTCCTGCGCCTGCCCGGAGCCAGAAATGGCCTCCACATGGCCTGCGACCTGGCGAATGCCCTGTGCCACCTGCTGCATGCCAGTGCCTGCCTGACGTATCAGCTGGGTACTGCTGGCCACCTGCTCTATGGAATCCTGAATCAGATGCCGAATCTCTCGTGACGCCTCTGAGGAGCGCTGTGCCAGGCTGCGCACTTCGGATGCCACCACGGCAAAGCCACGCCCCTGTTCTCCGGCCCGCGCTGCTTCGACAGCGGCATTGAGCGCGAGGATATTGGTCTGAAAAGCGATGCCATCGATCACGGCGATGATTTCAGACATGCGGTCAGCACTGCGCTCGATCGCTTCTACGGAATGCACGGCCTGCTCCATCACACCACTGCCTTGCTCCACCACCTTGCGCAGTTCCGCCGTGTAGCGGTCGGCGGCCACGGCGGCTTCCGCATTGTTCTGCACCACGGCTGTCACCTGCTCCACGCTCACCACGGTCTGGGTCACATTGCTGGCCTGCAGTTCGGTGCGCTCCGCCAGCGCCTGGTTGTCCTGGGTGAGGGCATGGCCTGCCTGCGTCACCAGCGCAGCATTGCTGCGGATTTCTGCAACCATGCTCGACAGCGCCACCACCATGCGGTCCAGCAGGCGTGCCATCTCACCGAGCTCATCCTTGCTGCTGGCCGTGATGCGGTGGGTCAGATCGCCATGCGCAGCCTTGTCCATGGCCTTGAGCAGACGCGCTACCTCATACGAAATATTGCGGTAGACGCTATAGAGCACAAAAAGGAAGAACACTCCACCTGCAGCCGCCACTGCGCCTTGCAGTGCCACATCCTGTGAAAATACTGCCGCCGCCCACAAGGCCGCCATGGCCGCAAGACCACTCAGAGCCACCACACCCAGTTTTCCTGCCAGCTTGCAACGCCTCAAGATCCACAGCATCTCTGCCTCCCGCCTCTTATTGGTATAGACCCCAAAGGTTGTACCCCCATGCCCCTTGCGGTGCCTCGGGAGTTTTCCTAGCCGTGCACGTAATCTTCAAGCAAGCCCCAAACATCCCATGCTTTTTATGCATTTAGAATGCAAATTTACGCATGACGTGCAGAGACGCCTGCATAGATATTCCATAATGTGCGGATCATGAATCCCCTGCTCCAACACTTACAGCCTTATCCATTTGAACGGCTGCGCCAACTGTTTGCGGGGGTCACCCTTCCCTCGCATCTGAGACCAATCAGCCTGGGTATTGGTGAACCTCGCCACGCCACCCCCCACTTTCTCACCGAGCAGCTGACAGCCCATCTGGACGGTCTGGCCAGCTATCCGGCGACCGCTGGCTCCATCGAGTTGCGCCAGGCATGCAGCAGCTGGCTGCAGCGCCGCTATGGCATTGCCGTAGATGCCGCCACGCAGATCCTGCCCGTCAATGGTTCGCGCGAGGCCTTGTTCTCCTTCGCTCAGACCATCATTGACCCCACGCAGCCCGGCGCTACCGTGCTGTGTCCCAACCCCTTCTATCAAATCTACGAAGGTGCCACGCTGCTGGCCGGTGCCCAGCCTTACTTTGTGCCCAGCGACCCGGCCCGCAACTTTGCGGTGGACTGGGACAGTGTGCCTGCCGATGTCTGGGCCAAGACGCAGCTGATCTATGTATGCTCACCCGGCAACCCCACAGGCGCAGTCATGCCGCTGGATGAGTGGAAGAAGCTGTTTGCCCTGTCTGACGAATACGGCTTTGTGATTGCCTCAGACGAGTGCTACAGCGAAATCTATTTCCGCGAAGAACCACCGCTGGGCGGTCTGGAAGCCGCCGTCAAGCTGGGCCGCACGGACTACCGCAACATCGTGGCCTTTACCAGCCTGTCCAAGCGCTCCAACGTGCCCGGCCTGCGCAGTGGTTTTGTGGCGGGGGACGCCAAGCTGCTGAAGTCTTTCCTGCTCTACCGCACCTACCACGGTGGTGCCATGGGCCTGCCCATCCAGCATGCATCCATTGCTGCCTGGTCGGACGAAGTCCATGTGCAGGAAAACCGCGCCATGTACCGCGAGAAGTTTGCTGCGGTCATGCCAATTCTGGAGCCCGTCATGGACGTGCGCCTGCCCGATGCCAGCTTTTACCTGTGGCCGCGCATCCCCGATGCACTGGGAATGAGCGACACGGAGTTTGCCCGCGAACTGCTGGAATCCATGAATGTCACCGTGCTCCCGGGCAGCTATCTGGCACGAAACGTGCATGGGCACAACCCTGGTGCGCAGCGCGTGCGTCTGGCTCTGGTTGCTGAGACTGCAGAGTGTGTAGAAGCCGCGCAGCGCATCGCTGACTTTATTCAAAAGAAACTGAAATAGACCATGACCCAACAACTGCAACAAATCATCGACTCCGCCTGGGAAAACCGCGCAGAAATTTCTGCCAAGTCTGCCCCCAAGGAAGTGGTGGAAGCCGTTGACTTCGCCTTGAACGCACTGAACAACGGCGAGTTGCGCGTCGCCAGCCGCGAAGGTGTCGGTCAGTGGACCGTGCACCAGTGGCTCAAGAAGGCCGTGTTGCTGTCGTTCCGTCTGAACGACAACAAGCTGATGCAGGCCGGCGACCTGAATTTCTTCGACAAGGTGCCTACCAAGTACGAAGGCATGAGCGAAGCTGACATCGCCGCCACCGGCGTGCGCGTGGTGCCTCCTGCCGTGGCTCGCCGCGGCTCCTTCATCGCCAAGGGCGCGATCCTGATGCCTTCCTACGTAAACATCGGCGCCTATGTGGACGAAGGCACGATGGTAGACACCTGGGCCACCGTGGGCTCCTGCGCACAGGTCGGCAAGAACGTCCACCTGTCGGGTGGCGTGGGCCTGGGCGGCGTGCTGGAACCCCTGCAGGCCAACCCCACCATCATTGAAGACAACTGCTTCATCGGTGCGCGCTCCGAAATCGTGGAAGGCGTGATCGTGGAAGAGAACTCCGTGATCTCCATGGGCGTGTACATCGGCCAGTCCACCCCCATCTTCAACCGCGAAACCGGTGAGATCAGCTATGGCCGCGTGCCTGCTGGCTCCGTGGTGGTTTCGGGCAACCTGCCCAAGAAGACCAAGGACGGCAAGGACTACTCCATGTACGCGGCCATCATCGTCAAGACCGTGGACGCAAAGACACGCTCTACCACCAGCCTGAACGACCTGCTGCGTGATTGATAGACGCTGATCGACGCGCAGCATTGCGCGCTTGATACGCCTCAAACGCCTAGGTATCTCCTAGGCGTTTTTCTTGGTTATTTTGTTGCACACTCAAGGGCATTCTTGATTCACATAACAACGAGCCGAGGGAATACGTATGGGAATGATGGAGCGCTTGCTACGCTTGATGGCCGAGAAAAAAGCTTCTGACATTTATCTGTCCGCAAGCTCGCCTGCACTGATCAAGATAGATGGTGTCTGCGTGCCCATCAACAACCAGCTGCTCAGCCCGGACACGCCGCGCGCCTTGCTGGCCGAAGTCATCAAGCCGCAGGACATGGAAACCCTGCAGGAAACGGGTGAGCTCAACATCGCCGTTCCCCTGCAAGGTGTGGGCCGCTTTCGTATCAGTGCCATGCGCCAGCGCGGCACCATTGCCGTAGTGATCCGTTTTATCTCCCAGCAAGTCCCCAAGCTGCAGGATTTGCAGCTGCCCTCGATTCTTGAACAGCTGGTGCTGGAAAAGCGCGGACTGATTCTGGTGGTCGGTGCAACCGGCTCCGGCAAAAGCACGACGCTGGCTGCCATGATCGACAGTCGCAACGAGCAGAAAACCGGCCACATCCTCACGATTGAGGACCCCATTGAATTTCAGTTCAAGAACAAGCGCTCCATCGTCAACCAGCGTGAGGTGGGCTCTGACACCCAGTCGCTGCAGATCGCCCTCAAGAATGCGCTGCGGCAGGCGCCTGATGTGATCCTGATCGGCGAAATTCGCGACCGCGAGACCATGTCTGCCGCGATTGCCTACTCCCAATCCGGCCACCTGGTACTTGCCACCCTGCACGGCAACAATTCCTACCATGCGCTCAACCGCATTCTGAGCTTCTACCCCGTGGAAGTGCGCGCCACCATGCTGGGCGATCTGGCGTCCTCACTCAAAGCCATCATTACCCAGCGCCTGCTGCGCACGACCACAGCTTCACGTGTTCCCGCCACCGAAGTGCTGCTCAACACCAAGCTGGTGTCCGAGCTGATCGAGAAGGGCGACTTCTCTGGCGTGCGTGACAACATGGAAAATTCCATGGCCGAAGGCTCCCAGACCTTTGAAGAAGACATCGCGCGCCTCATCACTGATGGCACAATTGAGCGCAGTGAAGGCTTGGCCAATGCAGACTCCCCCACCAATCTGATGTGGCGCCTGCAAAACGCCCCTCAAGGCAATGTGCAGCCCCTCCGCACGGAGGTACGCGCTCCTGCTGATGAGGCACCGGCGGTTCCGGCCCTGCCTGCGTTTGACGACGCATTGATCAACACCTGAAAAAGCTCCTTGGCCGTTGTCAGGGGGCACAGGCTGCAGCTGCACGCTGCCGCCTTGTCTGGATTCCGTTTATGTCTCGCACCCTGCAACTGGCTGAGCAATTGATCAGCCGCCCCTCCGTCACCCCTGAAGATGCGGGCTGTCTGGAGCTTTTAGCCGACCGTCTGCACACCCTGGGGTTCACCTGCGAACGTCTGGATGGAGGCCCTGACACTTTCCGCGTTCACAACCTCTGGGCCATCCGCCGCAGCCAGCACCCCAATGCCAAAACTCTGGTGTTTGCCGGCCACACCGATGTGGTGCCCACCGGGCCTGTCGAGCAATGGTCCCACCCCCCTTTCACGCCCACCTACCAGGACGGCAAGCTCTTCGGCCGCGGCAGCAGCGACATGAAGACCTCGATCGCCGCCTTTGTGGTCGCAGTTGAAGAGTTTCTGGCTGACAACGCCGAGACGCCGCTGAACATTGCCTTCTTGCTGACCAGTGATGAAGAAGGCCCCGGCCATGACGGCACCAAGATCGTGGTCGAAGCGCTGCGCGAGCGTGCCGAGCCGCTGGACTGGTGCATCGTGGGCGAGCCCACCGCCGTGAAGCAGACAGGCGACATGATCAAAAACGGCCGCCGTGGCTCGCTCAGCGGCCGACTGACCGTAGAAGGCATTCAGGGTCACATTGCCTATCCACAACTGGCGCGCAACCCGATTCACCACGCGCTGCCTGCACTGGCAGAGCTGGCCAGCATCGAATGGGACAAGGGCAACGAGTTTTTCCCGCCCACCAGCTGGCAAATCAGCAATATGCACGGCGGCACGGGCGCGACCAATGTGATTCCCGGCGAAGTCGTGATTGACTTCAACTTCCGCTACAGCTCGGAAAACACGGCCGAAAGCCTGAAGCAGCGCGTCAAGTCCGTACTGGACAAGCATGCGCTGGAATACGACCTGGCCTGGGCACTGTCTGGCGAGCCCTTCCTGACCACGCCCGGCGATCTGGTCACGGCGACGCAGGAGGCCATTCGCGCAGAAACCGGGCTGGAGACCGAGCTGTCCACCAGCGGCGGAACGAGCGACGGCCGCTTTATTGCCAAGATCTGCCCCCAGGTGATTGAACTGGGCCCGCCCAATGCCACCATTCACAAGATCGACGAGCACATTGCCATTGCCGATGTGGAACCACTGAAGAACATTTACCGCCGCGTGCTGGAAAACCTGCACGCACGCCTGCAGCCTGCTGCAATGAAAGAAGGAGCCGCTGCATGAGCCACGCTTACACCCTGCCCCACGGCGCGACCGTGGGGGAATTGATTACGACCGGTGCTCAATGCCTGGAACAAGCTGGCGTAGGCTTTGGCCATGGCACGAGCAATGCCGAAGAAGAAGCCATCTGGCTGGTGCTTTGGAAACTGGGTTTGCCCATCGACGCCCCCCTGGGTGACGAAGAAGGCTCTGTAGAAAATCAGGCTGTAACGCCCGACCAGCAAGCGCAGG
Source organism: Pseudomonadota bacterium (assembly GCA_023418355.1). Taxonomy (GTDB): domain Bacteria; phylum Pseudomonadota; class Gammaproteobacteria; order Burkholderiales; family Burkholderiaceae_C; genus Comamonas. The sequence goes on from JAEZZU010000085.1 coordinate 10,369, forward strand.
TAGCTACGCTTTTTAAAGAGCGCATCGAGACACGCAAGCCTGCGGCCTATTTGACGAACGAAGCCTGGCTGATGGGCGTGCCGTTTTATATCGACGAGCGCTCCATCGTGCCGCGCAGCTTTATTGCAGAGCTGCTGGCCGATGGCTCCATCGACCACTTCCTCTCTGACAAAACCAAGAACGTGCTGGATCTGTGCACGGGCAATGGCTCGCTGGCCTGCCTGGCAGCCATGGCCTACCCGGAAGTCAATGTCACCGGCGCCGATATCTCTAGCGACGCACTGGCCGTGGCCCGCATCAATGTGGACAAGCACGGACTGCAGGACCGCGTCACGCTGGTGGAAACCGATGGCCTGAGCAAAGTGCCCGGCCCCTGGGATCTGATCCTGTGCAATCCACCCTATGTGAATGCCGACAGCATGTCCAAGCTGCCAGCGGAGTATCTGGCCGAGCCTGAACTGGCGCTGGCAGGTGGCACGGACGGCATGGACTTTATCCGCCAGCTGTTTGCAGATGCGCCCGCCTGCATGACCGATGACGCCGTGCTGGTGCTGGAAATTGGCAATGAACGCCCCTTCTTTGAAGCGGCATTCCCCGAGATGCTGGTCTATTGGCTGGACACCAGCGTGGGTGAAGATGCCGTCTTGCTGGTCACCAGGCAGGAACTGCTGGCGCAAGCCCAACGCACGGCACAATAAGTCCCACACCAGCTTGAAAAACATTTCAAGCCTTTTTGGCCTCTAGCGCTTACCCAGCAAGCGCTAGCAGCTATCAAATTTTTAACACCCGCATGATTTGCAACATCTGCGGGTGCGCTTTTTTCTGAAACGTCGATGATTACCCTGAAAAACGTCACCCTGCGCCGCGGCACGAAAGTTGTGCTCGATAGCGTCAATGCCACCATCAACCCCGGCGAGCACGTCGGCCTGGTGGGGCGCAACGGGGCAGGCAAGTCATCGCTGTTTGCCCTGCTCAACGGCACGCTGCATGAAGACGGCGGCGACTTCTTCATTCCCCCTACCTGGCGCATGGCCCAGGTCGCCCAGCACATGCCGGAGACCGAGGAATCGGCCACGCAGTTTGTGCTGGACGGTGACACGCGCCTGGCCGAAGTACAGGCGCGCCTGCAAGCGGCTGAAGCTTCTGGCGACGGCATGGCGATTGCGCAGGCCCACGCCGACCTGGCCGATGCCGGAGCGCATGACGCCACCGCACGCGCGCAGGCATTGATTTTGGGGCTGGGCTTCAAGACCAGTGAACTGGAGCACCCGGTCAACAGCTTCTCCGGCGGCTGGCGCATGCGCCTGCAACTGGCACGCGCGCTGATGTGCCCCTCGGACCTGCTGCTGCTGGACGAGCCAACCAACCACCTGGACCTGGACGCCTTGGTCTGGCTGGAAGCCTGGCTCAAGCGCTACCCCGGCACCATGATCGTGATCTCGCACGCCCGCGAGTTTCTGGATGCCGTGACCGGTGTGACTCTGGAGCTGGCCAGCGGCAAGATCACCCGCTACGGCGGCAACTACAGCAAGTACGAAGAACTGCGCGCCCAGCAGCTGGAGCTGCAGCAGGCTGCGTTCGAGAAGCAGCAGGACAAGATTGCCCACCTGCAAAAGTTCATCGACCGCTTCAAGGCCAAGGCCACCAAGGCCAAGCAGGCACAAAGCCGCATGAAGCAAATCGAGCGCATGGAAAAAGTCGCGCCCGTGCTGGCCGATGCCGAGTTCACCTTTGAATTCAAGGAACCGACCAACCTGCCCAACCCCATGCTGGCGATTACCGATGCCAGCTTTGGCTACAAGGACGAGGCAGGCAACGAAACCGTCATCCTGCGCGGTGTGAACCGCTCCGTGCTCGCCGGCCAGCGCATCGGCATTCTGGGTGCCAATGGACAAGGTAAATCGACGCTGGTCAAAACCATTGCGCGCACCATGCCTGCGCTGGGCGGCAAGGTCACCGAAGGCAAGGGGCTGAACATTGGCTACTTTGCCCAGCAGGAACTGGACGTGCTGCGCCCCGATGAAGACCCACTGCAGCACATGACGCGTCTGGCCAAGGATCTTGGCCCCGATGTGCAGCAGCCCAGCCGTGAGCAGGATTTGCGCAACTATCTGGGCACCTTCAATTTCAGCGGCGACATGGTCAAGCAGCCCGTGGGCAGCATGAGCGGCGGAGAAAAAGCGCGCCTGGTGCTGGCCATGATCGTCTGGCAGCGCCCCAACCTGCTGCTGCTGGACGAACCCACCAACCACCTGGACCTGGCAACGCGTGAAGCGCTGGCCATGGCCATCAATGACTTTGATGGCACGGTGATGCTGGTCTCGCACGACCGCCACCTGCTGCGTGCCGTGTGTGAAGACTTCTGGATGGTGGGACGCGGCGTGGTCGGCCCGTTTGATGGCGATCTGGACGACTACCAGCGCTATCTGCTCGATGAATCCAAGCGCCTGCGCGAAGAAGCCAAGCATGCCGAGCTGCAGGCTGCGGCTGCCAGTGCACCTGCTCAGGACGCCTCAGCCCCCCAGATCGACCAGCGTGAAGCCCGCCGCCTGGCCGCACAGGCGCGCCAGCAGCTGGCAGAAAAAACCAAGCCCCTGAAAAAGGAGCTGGAGCAGGTGGACAAAAAGATGGCAGCGCTGTCAGCAGAGAAAACGCGACTGGAAGAAAAGCTGTCTACCCCCATACCCCCCGCAGAAATTGCCGAAGCCGGCAAGCGTCTGAAAACCGTGGGTGACGAGCTGGATGCGCTGGAAGAGCGCTGGCTGGAGCTGAGCGAGGAGATCGAGCAGCTCACCCAGGAAGCAGGCCTGGGCAATTAATAAAATGGGACAGGTACGGTGTGGATGCCGTGCCTGTCCGCACTTCTTCGCACGTCTTACTTTTTGTCAGGCGGTGGCGATGGATTGCGCGAGGCGCTCAATCGCTGCATCGCTCAGATCATCCACTTCCCATGAGCGGCGGCTGTTCCAGTGCTCGAAGTTCTGGGACTGCGAGCGTGCATACAGCGGGTCGTAGTGCAGGTGCATGAGTTCTTCAAACAGGGGGGCCAGATCATGGGCCTGCGCCCATGCCTGCCAGCGTGCCACGGTGGCATTGCCCTGAATTTCCTTGAGGAAAGACAGGCGCTCACACAGTTTTTCCACGTCATCACCCAGATAGGCATAGTCACGCAGCAGATAGCTCAGGCGCGCTGAGGAGCTGGCCAGCACCTCCACCACGGAGGACTGGCGCATGCATTGCACCAGCACCAGAGGCAGTGACACACGGCCAATCTTGGGGCTTTCGCCTTCCAGATAGACAGGGCGGCTCAGGTCCAACGCCTTGAGTTCATAGGCCAGCAAGGTCTCAAAATGCTTCTGGCTGGGCTGAGGAACCCCAGGCAGATTACCCAGTAAAGAGCCTTTGTGGCGTGCCAGACCTTCGAGATCGATCACCTGCTCGCCCTGCTGCTTCAGCGCATGCAGCACGCGTGTTTTGGCGCTGCCGGTCGCACCGCAGACCACACGCATCTGCAGCTGGGGCACGATGGCCTCAATGTCATCCACCACTTGACGGCGAAAAGCCTTGTAGCCGCCGGCCAGCTGCTGGGCATCCCAGCCCACCAGACGCAGCCAGGTCACCATGGAGCCGCTGCGCAGCCCTCCACGCCAGCAATAGACCAGCGGTTTCCAGTTGGCAGGCTTATCAGAAAAAGTTTCGTACAGGTGCTTGGACAGATTCGCGGCCACCATGGCTGCGCCCAGGCGCTTGGCCTCAAAGGGGCTGACCTGCTTGTAAATCGTGCCGATGGTGACGCGCTCTTCGTTACTCAGCACGGGGCAGTTGATGGCTCCCGGGATGTGATCGAGCTCGAATTCCGCTGGAGTTCTGGCATCAATGATGGTGCTGTAGCTGTCAATTTCCGTGACGCGAACGGGTTGTCGATGGGACATCAGTTAGTCAACGCTTCTCATATGGCCCTTGAGACAGCACGCAAACCACGTCTCAAAGCCCTGCAAACACAAAAGGAAGGTCGAACTCGACACACCCCGTAACCGTATGGCGCAAGCATACGGAATCACAAATCCCCTCGCTGCTGCATTACCTCCGCCTGCTATCGAAGCAGCAGCAAGTAAGACAGCGCCTGACAGGCGATCGAGGGATTTACATATGTATACCGAATTTCAAAACGTGTAAGTATTGGGCTGCATTCACCAGTGTTCTGCATCGGATAAAGGTGTATGCGTGGTCTTGTATGAGACATAACTCTAGAATCTGCCCCACAAGCGTCAAGTTTTAAAAAAGGTAACCCCATGGTGCAATTCTCCAGACGCCAGTTCATGAAAGTGACTGGCTCAAGTCTGGCAGCATCCAGCTTGGCGGTAATGGGCTTCTCGCCCACTGCTGCTCTTGCGGAAGTTCGCCAGTACAAGTTGACCGCCGCCACAGTGACACGCCAGACGTGTACTTACTGTTCCGTCGGTTGTGGCATTTTGATGTACTCCCTGGGCGATGGCTCCAAGAACGCCAAGCTCTCGGTGATCCACGTCGAAGGTGACCCAGATCACCCAGTGAACCGCGGCACACTGTGCCCCAAGGGCGCTTCGCTGCTGGACTTTGTTCACAGCCCCAGCCGTCTGCTGTACCCCGAGTACCGCGCTCCTGGCTCCAGCGAGTGGAAGCGCATTTCCTGGGATGAAGCACTGGACCGCATCGCAAAGCTTCTGAAGGAAGACCGCGACGCCAACTTCATCGAAAAGAATGAAAAGGGCCAGACGGTTAACCGTTGGGTCACTACCGGCATGCTGGCTGCTTCGGCTTCCAGCAACGAAGCCGGTTATGTCACGCACAAGGTAGCCCGTTCCTGGGGCCTGCTGGCGCTGGACAACCAAGCACGTGTCTGACACGGCCCAACGGTGGCAGGTCTTGCCCCAACATTTGGCCGTGGCGCTATGACAAATCACTGGGTTGACATCAAGAATGCTGATGTCATCCTGATCATGGGCGGTAACGCTGCTGAAGCGCACCCCTGTGGTTTCAAATGGGTTACCGAAGCGAAGGCGCACAACAACGCGCACTTCATGGTGGTTGACCCCCGCTTTAACCGTTCTGCCGCTGTGGCCGATTTCTATGCCCCTATCCGTT
>JAEZZU010000086.1 GCA_023418355.1 Pseudomonadota bacterium
CTTTTCGTTGTACGGCGGCCGGCCGACAGCGACAACGCTGCCTGGCCGACACGCCTTTGACTCTTCATCAAAGACAGGCTCTATAGGAGCCGTTGATGCCGGATTGCTGCGTTGAAACGAAAAGAAAGGGAATCGCCCTGGGCCTGATTGCGTGCAGTGCTGTGCGTTAGGTCAGCAAAGGTGGCAAGGGCAGGAGGCAGGGTACGAGCGCTGCTGAGCTCAAGCCTTGCACCCTGCGGCGGAGACTTGATTTCGCTAGGACTGGGGGGCGGGTATTCAGCGCAGGCGCATGCTGCACAGGCTCATGCCTCTGCGTCACGCGTAGCAACCAAGAAATTAATACCCACATGCTCGTTGAGTTTTCATATACGAGGATGGCCCGGAGCAATCACTCCCATACACCACCATCCACGTGAAGATTCCGTTCAGTGTTTCAATGCGTCAACCAGACAAATTCCGCACCGCCAGCACTGACGATCTGAGTGCTTTTACGCGGATGCGGCATCTGTGGCATCGACCTGCCTGCGGCGGGGAAATGGCTGGGTGGACTAAAATCCAGATGAAACAACCACTTACACATAAAGTTCGCGCAGGTGAAACACATTATAGAGGGCAAACAGCCCCAAGAACGTACCCAAAACCCCGCATTTGCTGCGGTGCGTCTGATTGAGGTCGATGAAGACGGGGCAGGTCAGCGTCTGGACAACTTTCTCATGCGCCACCTCAAGGGGGTGCCCAAGACCCACGTCTACCGCATCATCCGCAGTGGTGAGGTGCGCATCAACAAGGGCCGCTGCCAGGCGGACTCCCGTGTCGAAGCCGGGGATGTGGTGCGCGTGCCGCCCGTGCGCATTTCCGAAAAAGTGCAGGAAAAGGCCGAGCGCCCTGCGCCAGCTCGTGAATTTCCCATCCTGTTTGAAGACGAGCATCTGATCGCCATCGACAAGCCCGCAGGCGTGGCCGTGCATGGCGGCTCGGGTGTGAGCTTTGGCGTGATCGAGCAGCTGCGCCAGGCGCGCCCGCAGGCCAAGTTTCTGGAGCTGGTGCATCGTCTGGACCGTGAAACTTCCGGCATCCTGCTGGTGGCCAAGAAGCGCTCGGCGCTGACCAAGCTGCAGGATCAGTTCCGTGAACGCGAGACCGGCAAGACCTATCTGGCGCTGGTCAGTGGTGCATGGCCAGCGAACAAGAAGGTGATTGACACCCCGCTGCACAAGTACCTGTTGCCCGATGGCGAGCGCCGCGTGCGTGTGACCACCCCGGACGATCCAGACGCCATGCGTGCGCTGACGCTGGTCAAGGTGCGCTCGCAGCATGCACCCCGGCCCCTGCAGGGGCTGCCTGCCATGAGTCTGCTGGAAGTGACCATCAAGACCGGGCGCACGCACCAGATCCGTGTGCATCTGTCTTCGCAAGGCCATGGCATTGTGGGTGACGACAAGTACGGTGACTTTGACCTGAACAAGCGCCTGCCCAAGCAGGGCCTCAAGCGCATGTTCCTGCACGCCTGGCGCCTGCAGTTCAACCACCCTGCCACGGCCGAGCGCATCGAGATTCGTGCCGAGCTGCCCATAGAGCTGGCAGATTTTGTGGCCTGAATGGGCTGCTAACGACCCACAGAGTTGCCATGCGTACTCGCAAATTTGATTTGATTGCCTTCGACTGGGATGGCACTTTGTTTGACTCTACGGTCGCCATCACGCGCAGCATTCAGCTGGCGGTGGCGGATGTGGGGGGCACCGTGCCTACGGATGAACGTGCGTCCTATGTGATCGGCATGGCGCTCATGCCTGCCCTGGCCCATGCCGCGCCCGATGTGCCCCAGGAAAAGTACACCGAGCTGGCCAACCGCTATCGCTACCACTATTTCAAGCTGCAGGAGCAGGTCACGCTGTTCCAGGGCGTGCTGCCCATGCTGGATGCGCTGCGTGAACGTGGCCACCTGCTGGCTGTGGCTACGGGTAAAAGCCGTCGCGGCTTGAATGAGGCGCTGCAGCAGGCGGACCTGCGCGGCGTGTTTGACAGCTCACGCACGGCCGATGAAACCGCGGGCAAGCCCAACCCGCTGATGCTGCAGGAGCTGATGGCCGAGTTTGGCGTGGAGCCTGAGCGCCTGCTGATGATTGGTGACACCACGCACGATCTGGAAATGGCGCGCAATGCGGGCTGTGCCAGCGTGGGTGTGGCCTATGGCGCGCATGCGCCCGAGCAGCTGCAGGCCTGCGGGCCGCTGCATGTGGCGCAGGACGTGGCGCAGCTGCATCAGTGGCTGCAGACCTATGCCTGAGGCAGTGGCACTGCGGCGCTGGCATACTGCCCGCAGAGATTGCAACCACTAGAGCGAGTCTATGAATTCTCCTTCTTCGTCCGATCGTGAGAGTACGTCTGCGCCAGAGCAGATGCCTGGTCAGGATTTGTGGGCACGTGCGGCTTCCGGTGCGCAGGATGGCACCAAGCCCGGCGCATCGCAGACCGCCGTGCCGGGCTGGGAGCGCGATGTGCTCGAGCGCCTGGTGTTTGCCACGGTCAAGGAGCAGCGCGCGACACGCCGCTGGCGCAACTTCTGGCGCCTGGCGTGGGTTGCGCTGATCGTGGCGGCCGTGTGGTGGATGGGCAGCGGAACCTCCAGCACGTCCATGAGCGGCCCCCACACGGCGGTGGTGGAGATCAAGGGCGCGATTGCCAGCGACTCCAGTGCCAATGCCGAGTTTGTGATTGCCGCCATGCGCAGTGCGCTGGAAGACCCGGGCTCGCGCGCGCTGGTGCTGCTGATCAACTCGCCCGGCGGTAGCCCCGTGCAGGCTGGCATGATCAATGACGAAATCGTGCGTCTGAAGTCCCTGCACAACAAGCCCATCTACGCCGTGGTCGAAGAAACCTGTGCCTCGGCGGCCTACTACATTGCTGCGGCCGCTGACGAAATCTTTGTGAACAAGGCCAGCATCGTGGGCAGCATTGGTGTGCTGATGGATGGTTTTGGCTTTACCGAGGTCATGGAAAAAGTGGGCGTGCAGCGTCGACTGTACACCGCCGGTGCCAACAAGGGCATGCTGGACCCCTTCAGCCCCGTCAAGCCGGAGCAGCGTGAGTTTGTGCAGACCATGCTGGATCAGATTCACCAGCAGTTCATTGACGTGGTCAAGGCCGGGCGTGGTGACCGCCTGAAGATCACGGATGAAACTTTCAGCGGCCTGTTCTGGACCGGCCAGCAGGCGGTGGAGCTGGGGCTGGCGGACAAGTTTGGCTCGCTGGACAGCGTGGCGCGCGAAGTAGTGCAGGCTGAAGATATCGTCGACTACACGCGCGACGAGAATCTGGCAGAGCGCTTTGCCAAGCGCTTTGGTGCTTCCATTGGTGGCGGTGCTGTCGGCGCGCTGCGTGACCTGGGATTTCAGCTGCGCTGAACAGATCTACAAAAACAAGAGCGCCTTGCGCTGGATATACAAAGGTTTCAGATATAAAACATCATGAAGCCCTTGTGCATTCAGCGCAAGGCGCTCTTTTTTATTGAGCAAGCCTTACTGGCCGATGGCAAATACGACGGGTGTCCGGTTGTCCGGCTCGGTGCCGAGCTTCTTCCAGTCCTTGACGCTGCGGCTCTGGATGCTGGCGCTCTCCAGCGTCAACCCGCTGGCCATGACCACGCGGGTGCTGGTCTGCAGCGTGGCCAGCAGCGCCTGCCACAGCGCCGGGTTGCGGTAGGGGGTCTCAATAAATAGCTGGGCCTGGTTGTGGCGCTGGGCCAGCTGCTCCAGCTCCTTGATGCGCTGTGTGCGCTGGCTGGCATCCTGCGGCAGGTAGCCCACAAAGGCAAAGTTCTGGCCGTTGAGCCCGCTGGCAGCCAGCGTCATCAAGAGCGATACGGGGCCGACCAGTGGCACCACGGGAATGCCTGCATCGTGTGCGGCACGCACGATGGAGCTGCCGGGGTCAGCCACCGCGGGCATGCCGGCTTCGCTCACCAGCCCCATGTCGTACCCAGCCAGCGCGGGTGCCAGCAGCGCCTTGGCGTCAAACACCGCGCCGCCCTTGCCACCGTGGTCGCCTTTCTTGTGCGCTTCGCGGGGCAGTTCCTGCAGTTGCATCTGCTGAATGGGTGCAACCAGTGGCGTGTGCTCGCCCACGCGCTTGAGGTAGGCGCGCGCGCTTTTGGCGTTTTCGCAAATCCAGTGCTGCAGGCCGGCGGCCGTGCGCAGCGTCAGTTCTGGAAGCACATCGGTAATGGGCGACTGGGTGGTGCAGCCAAAGTCCAGCGGCGCAGGTACTAAATAGAGTGTGCCGGGCTTGCTCATGGCAGCTGAATTCCTGCGGCGCGCACCATGCGGCAGGTGCGAATCATGGGCAGGCCAATCAGGGCAGTGGGGTCATCGCTGTGGATGGCGTCCAGCAGGCTGATGCCCAGGCCCTCGCTCTTGGCGCTGCCAGCGCAGTCATAGGGCTGCTCGGCACGCAGGTAGCGTTCAATGGCGTCGTCGCTCAGGTCGCTGCGAAAGACTGTCTTGATCACGGCCACATCGCTTTGCTCAAAACCAGCTGCCTTGCAGACCACGGCCACGGCGGTGTGGAACAGCACGGTCTGGCCGCGCATGGCGCGCAGCATCTCCACGGCGCGCTCATGCACCAGTGGCTTGCCCATGGGCTGGCCATTCAGGTCGGACACCTGGTCCGAGCCAATCACGATGGCCTCGGGGTGCTGCTCGGCCACGGCATGGGCCTTGGCCAGCGCCAGGCGCATGGCCAGCGCGCCGGGGGCTTCGCCGGGCAGAGGGGTTTCATCCACTTCTGGAGAGACCGTGGTGAAGGGGATGTTCAGGCGTTCCATCAGTTCTCTGCGGTAACGCGAGGTAGACCCCAGAATCAAGGGGCGCTGTGGGGT
>JAEZZU010000089.1 GCA_023418355.1 Pseudomonadota bacterium
GTAACTCCAAAAAGGGCAACATTCAGCAAATCGGCTTCGTTGGCATAAACAAAACTTGCTTGCTGTTTGGTAATTTCTTGCGGAATAAGATTTTCTTTGATTGCATCCGTGTGAATTTGGTAGTTTACTTTGGCAAGGGTGCGTTGCAGGTTCCACTCTAATTTCAGTCGGTCGTTTTCTTCATCTTTAAGTCGCTGGAACTCATTAACCAAGTAGATTTGAAATTCGGGGCTTAACCACATTGCAAAGTGAAATGCAATATCTTTATGTGCATAAGTTCCGCCGTATCTTCCTGCTTTTACGAGCATTCCTACGGCTTTCGTCCTGTCAATCCATTGACCAACTGACATTATAAATCTGTTCGTACCTGCTTCTTGTCCAATTACCCCGAATTCGGGGTAATTAAAATCGGGATTATTTACTCTCTCCCAAACGCCGAGATATTCTATCGTGTTTTTGTTGGTTATCCATTTGCCTATCAGTCCGCTACCTTCCCGAAAAGTAATGGTCATATCCGTAAGGCTGATATAATCGGTATTCTGCTGACTGATAACCGTTATTTCGGATTCTTTTACTTGTAATATTCTTCCTTTTGCCATAAAAACTCTCAGAATAAATAAAGCACAAACTTACTAAAAACAAGGCAAATAGCGGTGGTTTGTATTGATTACTTTAGTTCTTTCTTGTGATCCTTTATCTTTTTCATTGCCCAGTCGTAATGACTTGAAGTTGCTGAAACGCAGTAACTACCCAAACTGGTAGTACCAGTCCAATCAAAAAACTTACTTGTAAAAAGTTGCTCGTTGGTAAACGTGTCAATCAAGCGCATTACTTCAACGTGACTTTTTTGTAAAATAGCAATTGCTCTCAAATGATCTAATCCATGAAGTCTGTCAGATTTATTGTTAAAAATCTTTCTCAGTCAGTATTTGTCATTGCAGTTTGTTGTTCTTGGCTTGACCATAACGGACGGCAGTAAGAAAAGTTGCCGATTGCGGGCGATTTCCTGTCAGTTTACACCAGCTTTTTTACGAGGCACAAACGCCCGAAAACCGCTGAAACCCGTATGTATTATACCATGTGTTGGCGGTTAGCCCTTTTGTCCTGTCTGATTTTTTCAATCTCTGGTTGTCAAGGTTGTATTAAACCAAATGTAAAATTGTCGATAAAAAAGCCTGTCTTACTTGAAATTAGTAATCAAAAAGTTGTCTGTCAAGTTATGCAGATCGTTTTTTTCGTTGTATTAAAATGTAAACAATTGGTAAAATACCTATCGTATTAAATACTATAATACAAATAAACCAAATCAGATGATTGTTGCGTGCAGATTTCCACATTGCGATTATTTTCCAAACAATATCCCAAAGAATAAGAACAATGAAAACTGGTAAAAACCAAGTAGGATAATCTTGAAAGCATTGAAATGTTTCCATAGTGTTTCATTTTAATTGTTATTTGACCTTAAAAGTTTTTTGTCGTACGAAATGTCCATCGTTAAAATGTAAAGTTAGAAAATCTGTCATTAAACAACTCAATTTGCGCAGACTTTTTAGGGTTACCGCCAACGTTTTCGGGCTTTGCGTTCAGACGGGTTTCGGAGCACAAGACTGTCAACCTGAACTGAACTTGAATAGAAGCACAAAGTTCCGCGTTTGCACGTCACCCCGCCTGACGCAAAACCCGTGTAATGGGCAGTTTTTATTTTAGTTCTTCTAAGATAATTTTCTTTTGTTGCAATGTGTTCTTCATGGCCTTTTCTCGAACCTTTTGGTCAGCGTTGTTTATTAGGGCAAAATATTCAACAGGTACTACCTGCCAAGATAAGCCATATTTGTCTTTGCACCATCCACAAGAACTTTCTTGTCCACCATTTTTAGTTAAGGCATTCCAATAATAATCTGTTTCGGCTTGGTCTTTTGTGTTAATAACCAATGAAACTGACTCGTTAAATTTTTGAAATGGACCTGCTGCTAAAATGCTCAATTCCATGCCAGCAATTTCGATAATTGCTGTTTCAAAGTTTCCGCCTCCTGCTTCTGGTGGGTTTGTGTACTTGTGATGTTCTTTTAGTTTACCGTCTTTAAATATTGAAAGATAATAGTCGGCAACTGCTTTAGCGTCTGTTGTTTCGACCCAAATCGAAGGTGTTATTTTTTGAGTAATCATATTTTATTTCGTTTTGTCGTTGTTATTTTTGCTACAGTGTGGTTTATTGCTTTGTCAGCGTAATTCGACTGACTTGGATTTGAGCAAAAGGTTGTCAAGCCAATTACAATTGCACCAAGAAGTAAATATTTATTCATTTTTTTACATTAAGTCCTGTTTGTCTATTCGTTAACTAAGTCTGTAAAATTGCCCAACGGTTAACGGCTTTACGAAGGCGGGACTAAGAAATTCAAAACTTTCTATAAACACGAACCCGAGCAAAAACCATTTTCGTTTTTCAAACTTACAAAAAATAAAAAAACGAAATGGTTTTTTGCGACTTAAAGTGCGAAAATCTTCAACGCCAGGGAATTTTGCCCTCGCTTTTGCAAAGCCGATGTTATGTGATGGCAATTTTTTTGTACTTTTGTCATAAACTAAATCATTTCATTATGTATTTCAGCAGACCTTGGACTTTTATATAAGTGAAAGACAGTTCTCCCTTATTTTTTTAAATCAATATTTTTTCTAGACGATTAGTCTATGATTTACAGCCACTATTTTATTCTAAAATCAGTGTCGTAATTTCATTGCTGTTTCTGATGGGTAATACTGTCTTTCACTTTCTGTGATTTGAGTCAAGTATTCATCCAAAAGAAATTAATAATGAAAAAAAATCGTGTTCCTGTAAGGTTTACAGGTCAACATTTTGCAATAGACACCCGATTAATAAATGATGCTATTCGGCTAGCTGACGTGCAAAAAGAAGATTTGGTTTTAGATATTGGTGCCGGTCGCGGTTTTTTGACTGTTCATTTAGCTAAAAACACTGACAATGTGATAGCTATTGAAAATGACAGGCGTTTGGTATCCGAACTCAGGTCGAAATTCGGATGTAATAAAAAAGTCAACATTGTAGCAATTGACTATATGCGGTTTTCGTTTCCACAAAAGCATTTTAAAGTGGTTTCTAATATACCATACGGAATTACTTCCGATATTCTGAAATCGCTGATGTTCACGAATCTGGAATATTTTACGCAAGGCTGTTTGATTATGCAATTAGAACCCGCTCAAAAACTTGTTCAGCAAAAGTTTTTCAACCCGTATGTTGTTTTTTATCATACATTTTTCAGGTTGGAATTGATGTATGAAATTAGTCCGAAAAGTTTTCTGCCGTCTCCAACGGTTAAGTCGGCATTACTAAAAATCAGTAAAAAGAAGTGTGAAGATATCGGTGTCGAGATGAAAGAAAAATATCTTGATTTTCTTTATTTTATGCTTCATTTCCCTGATTTGCCGGTACGTACGGCTTTGAAGAAAATCTTTCGTAAACAACAAGTTAGGGAACTTTCTGAAAAGTCTGGTTTAAAGTTGGATAATTCGGTTTGCACGATGTCTGCACAGCAATTTTTAGAATGTTTTGTTGAAATGTTAAAAGTCGTACCCGATAGATTTCATCCAAAAAAGTAAATCCGTTTTTGTCAGAACAACGCTTTTTCATTTGGGGAGAGCGTTGTTTTTGTTTGCTCATAACTGTTCAGTGCAAGAATAGTAGCCGGTAGCGTGTTATCTTTCACTCAAAATAAACGAAAGTTTAAGCGGGCCAAAAGCCTTGAATTTACTATCTTTCAGGCTGTTATTTTTGCACATTGTTACCAGTTTGTTGTTTATTTTCATTCTTCGTCCTTATTTTCAATTAATTGTTTCAGCCTTTCTTTGCTTGGTAATACTGTCTGATATTTGCTGGCGAAAATCTGTTCATTATTTTCGGGTAAAGTGTATTCTACAACTGCTTCACTTTTATTCTGACAAAGTATCAAACCAATAGTTTGATTTTCGTCTTTAAGTTTTATCTCTCTGTCATAATAATTTACATACATTTGCATTTGTCCAATATCCTGATGTTTTAGCTCTCCAATTTTTAAATCAATCAAAATAAAACATTTCAAAATTCGATTATAAAATACCAAATCTATCCTGAAATGCTTTTCATCAAATGTTATTCTTTTTTGTCTTGCAACAAATGTGAAGCCTGTCCCTAATTCGAGTAAGAAATGTTCAAGTTTATCTATTAATTTTTGTTCTAAATCACTTTCAGTATATGAAGGTCGTTCCGGCAATCCAATAAATTCTAAAACATACGGGTCTTTAATGGCATCTTTGGGTTTTTCTATTATTAAACCTTTTTCTGACAATTCAATGACTTTTTTTTTATCACGGCTTAAAGCCAGTCTTGTGTATAATGCACTGTCATACTGTCTTTGAAGTTCGCGCAAGCTCCAGTTATTTTTATAAGTTTCTATTTCGTAAAACCGGCGTTCGTTTTCATCGTCAATCCTCATTAGTTTTAAATAATGCGACCAGCTTAAATTGAATTCGTCAGACACTGTCTGACCTTTTGAGTAAATGAGATAAAAGCTTCGCATTTGTTTGATATTTGTCGGGGAAAATCCTTTACCAAATTCAGTCGAAAGCTTGTATGAGAGCTCATTGATCAATTGTTGCCCATATTCTGCCCTTTCTTTTCCTTTTTGTTCTTCTTCTACAATCATTCTCCCTATTTCAAAATAGGTTGTAACCATTGTTTTATTTACAGTTTGGACAACATTGCTTTGCGCCTGTTTTAATAACTCTGAAACTTTATAGTATAGATTTTCAGGATTATGTGTAATTTCTGTCATTCGTGATAATTTTGTTAATACACAAATTTAGTCTTTTAATTATCAATATTATTTATTGGCATTTCCTCTTTCAACATCTTAGTGTTTTATTCGCCGTTATAGCCCACCAAAGTTATTGAAAAGAAGTTGATTCACAAATTTTCACAAAGATTAATTTAATATGATATCAATAATGGCAAATAAAACTAGTTGAACGGAA
>JAEZZU010000150.1 GCA_023418355.1 Pseudomonadota bacterium
GCTGTGCACGGTCACTGGATGCAATCAGAATGCCCAGCGGCAGTCCAATGACGATACAGAACACCAGTGAGGTCAGCACCAGCGACAGGGTGACCATGGCTTCGGGCCAGATGCCCAGTGCAGCCACAGCTGCCAGCGCAATGACGCTGCCAATGGCCAGGCCACGACCGGCAAACTGCCAGGCGATCAGGCCAATCAAGGCAGTGAGCACGGGCCAGGGCAGGCTCAGCATCATGTCTTCCACACCGCTGAGGGTGGCATCAATGGGAGCGCGCACCAGCTGGAAGAAGGGGCGGAAGTTGTCGACCACCCAATTCAGCCCCTGATTGATCCAGGTTTCAATGGGCAGGCCGTCGGTGCGGATCTGCTCCCACAGGCTTGGGGGAGTATCGGTCGGGACGCTGCCGTTGAGCAGCCAGTCGGATGGTGCTCCTGCTGCGTCGGGTGTGGCGGCCGGGCTGGCCCAGGGATCTGTGGCGCTGGCTGCTTCTGTGCTGCCTGCCGAAGCCCAGGGATCGGCAGCAGCGGTCCAGGGATCGTTGTTCGAAGTGGTCTCACTCATGCTTGTTCTCCTTGTACGTGTGTGGTGTCGCTGTCAGTGGCTTCGTGCATGACGGTGGGCGAGTCGGCTTCACCAGTGGGGAACAGAGGGTTGAGCGTGAGAGGGGGCGGCGAGGCCGGCGCGGCTTGCACGGGTGGTGTGTCGCGGTCCAGGAAGCGCATCAGGGTGGTGTGGCTGATCACGCCGAGGAACTGGCGCTGCGCACCAAGCACAGGCAATGGGCAGGGCGCAGAGACCATGAGCCCAAACAGATCGGCGACAGGGGTACTCGCGTCGATGGGGACCACGTTGTCGATAAAGGCGTGCTTGAGGCCCAGCATGCCCTGGTGGCCACGCAGTGCATTGCGCAGTGACTGGGAGGACACCACGCCCAGCAGGCTGCCACGGGTGCTCAGCACGTAGGCAAATTCACGGTCTGAATCTTCAATCAGACGCAGTGCAGCACGGCAGCCGCGGTCGCTGTGCTCGGAAATAATGCTCAGCGCAGGGCGTGCAATATCTGCCGCCTTGAACACGGCGGCAGCATCCACCCCCTTGACAAAGCTGTGGACATAGTCATTCGCAGGGCTGCGCAGAATCTCGTCAGGCGTGCCGACCTGGATGATCTGGCCATCTTTCATGATGGCAATACGGTCGCCAATGCGCATGGCTTCGTCCAGATCGTGCGAGATGAAGACGATGGTGCGGCGTTTGGTTTCCTGCAGGCGCAGCAGCTCGGACTGCATTTCGGTGCGGATGATGGGGTCGAGCGCCGAGAACGCCTCGTCCATCAGCAGAATCGATGGATCGGAGGCCAGCGCACGGGCCAGACCCACGCGCTGCTGCATGCCCCCGGATAGCTCATCGGGATAGCTGGCTCCCCAGCTGCCCAGGCCCACTTGCTCCAGGGCAGCCTGTGCGGCCTGCTGGCGGGTGGCTTTGTCCACTCCGGCCATTTCCAGGCCGAAGGCGGTGTTGTCCAGCACGCTCATATGGGGCATGAGTGCAAAGGACTGGAACACCATGGAAATGTCTTTGCGGCGCAGATCGCGCAGCTGTTTGTCGTTCAGGGCATTGATGTCCTGCCCTTCCACCAGAATGCGCCCACTGGTGGGTTCAATCAGGCGGTTGAGCATGCGCACCAGCGTAGATTTGCCGGAGCCAGACAGGCCCATGATCACGAAGATTTCACCAGCTTCGATGGTGAAGTTGGCATCGAACACACCGATGGATTGCCCTGTGCGTTCGAGGATTTGTTGCTTGGAAAGCCCTTGGCGCACCAGGTCCAAGGCTTGTTTGGGGTGATCACCAAACACCTTGAAGACGTTTTCGATGCGAATTTGTTTGGCCACTGGTTGTCCTCCCTTGAGTTGTTCTTGGGGGTTAAACACAGTGCAGCCGCGTCACAAGCCTTGCTTGGACGGCCTACACGCGAAGCCGGATGTCGTGCTAGCCGATGCACCAGTGCATCACAGATGTCATGCACTGCAGTGAAGGGGGTAGACCGGGCCCGAATGGCAGCGTGGTGGTGCGCAAGGGCCGCGAGAGAGGGCAGAGGCAGCGCACAGGGCGTGCGTCACATGATCCAAACATGTCCGTGCATCAGTGCCAGAACTCCGGCGCTGTGATGCAAGCAACTGACAAGTTCAGCACTTGCATCGGGTGAATCCACATGCCTAAACACGAGGATTACCTGCATGGCAGGTTGTTAATAAGGCATTTATTCTAACTATTGAGTATATTGGTGTCAAGAATTAATTGGTGTCAGCAATCATTTCAGTTCGTAAGTGCGTGCTTGCATCTATGAAATGCATTGCGGTTGAAAGGCTTGAAACATAAAAAATGCCCTGCACGTTGGGGGTGTGCAGGGCATGAAGCAGATGGGTTGTGCTGCGTTTGCTATCAGTGTGCGCTGTGGTGGCTGCTGTGCACCAGCTTGTCGGTATAGGCGATGGCCAGCGCACTCAGCAGGAACACCACGTGGATGATGGTCTGCCACATCAACACTTTGATGTCGTAGTTACCTGCATTGATAAACGTCTTGAGCAGATGGATGGAGCTGATGCCGATGATGGACAGCGCCAGCTTGACCTTGAGCACCGAGGCATTGACATGGTCCAGCCATTCGGGCTGGTCAGGGTGACTGTCCAGGCCCAGGCGGCTCACAAAGGTCTCGTAGCCGCCGACGATGACCATGATCAGCAGGTTGGAGATCATGACCACGTCAATCAGGGCCAGCACGACCAGCATGATGATGGTCTCATTCAGGCTGGTGATGGGTGCATCGGGCTTGTAGCCAATGTTTTCAATCAGCGCATGCAGCGCTTCCTGGTTGCCGAATGCCGCTTCAATCAGGTGCCACAGCTCGATCAGGAAATGCCATACGTAAACGCCTTGCGCTGCGATCAGACCCAGATACAGTGGCAGCTGCAACCAGCGGCTGGCAAAGATCAGGCTGGGAAGAGGACGCAGTGGCGAGGCGGCCTGCGAAACAGGCGGGGTGTGAGGGTCGTGGGAATCCATACAGACGGGCAGAAGAAAAGTCAAAAAAGCCGACCCATGTCGGCAAAGCAAGAAAACGCAGGGGCGAAATTGTAGGCGCCCTGAACGCGCGGCGTAGGTGGCCTGCTCAACTGCTTGAGTGCTTCAGGGGGCAGTTGGGAGCACAGAGTCAGTGGGGTGTAAGTGCCAGCGCAGACATTTGCCATCAAATACGGCTCACCAGAGCATCTAATAAAGCAAGGAGACAAAGCCATGAATGCACCCAGCTCAGCCATTGAATCGGTACTGGTGGAAAACCGCGTTTTCCCTCCCTCCCAGGCGACGCAGCAGGCGGCGCGTATCTCGGGGATGGCCGCATATGAAGCCCTGTGCGCGGAAGCTGAAAAAGATTACGAAGGCTATTGGGCCCGTCTGGCGCGTGACAACGTGGTGTGGAGCAAGCCTTTTACACAGGTGCTCGATGAGAGCAATGCGCCGTTTTACCGCTGGTTTGCCGATGGTGAACTCAATGCCAGCGCCAACTGTCTGGAGCGTCACATCGGCACCCCTGTCGAAAACAAGACCGCCATCATTTTTGAGTCCGACGATGGCCAGGTTACCAAGGTCACTTACCGTGAACTGCTCCAGCGCGTCTCGCAGTTCGCCAATGGTCTGAAGGCGCAGGGCATCAGCAAGGGCGACCGCGTGCTGATCTACATGCCCATGACGATCGAGGGCATCGTCGCCATGCAGGCCTGTGCACGTCTGGGGGCTACACATTCCGTGGTGTTTGGCGGCTTTTCCGCCAAGGCGGTGCATGAGCGCATCGTGGACGTCGGTGCCTGTGCCGTGATTACCGCCAACTACCAGATGCGTGGCGGCAAGGAGCTGGCACTCAAGGCCGTGGTGGATGAAGCGCTGCAGATGGGCGGTTGCGAAAGCGTCAAGCACGTGTTTGTCTATGAGCGCACGCAGACTTCCTACAGCAAGGTCGAAGGCCGTGACATTACTTTTGATCAGCTGCTGCAAGGTCAGTCCACCGATTGCCCTGCTGTGCCTGTCGAGGCAGAGCATCCGCTCTTTGTGCTCTACACCAGCGGCTCTACGGGCAAGCCCAAGGGCGTGCAGCACGCTACAGGCGGCTACATGCTGTGGGCCAAGCAGACAGTAGAGTGGACATTTGACTTGCAGCCCAGCGATGTCTTCTGGTGCACGGCAGACATTGGCTGGATCACCGGCCACACCTATGTGGCCTACGGGCCTCTGGCCGCAGGTGCGACCCAGATCGTGTTTGAAGGTGTGCCCACTTACCCTGATGCTGGGCGCTTCTGGCAGATGATCGAGCGCCACGGCTGCACCATCTTCTACACCGCACCCACGGCCATCCGCTCGCTGATCAAGGCAGCAGAAACGGATGAGAAGGTGCACCCCAAGAACTGGAATCTGTCGAGCCTGCGCATTCTGGGCAGTGTGGGCGAGCCCATCAACCCTGAAGCCTGGATGTGGTACTACAAGAACGTGGGGGGCGAGCGCTGCCCCATTGTGGACACCTTCTGGCAAACCGAAAACGGTGGTCACATGATCACGCCGCTGCCCGGTGCAACACCGCTGGTGCCCGGTTCCTGCACATTGCCGCTGCCCGGCATCATGGCGGCCATTGTGGATGAAACGGGCAACGACATGCCCAATGGCGCAGGTGGCATGCTGGTGGTCAAGCGCCCATGGCCCAGCATGATCCGCAATATCTGGGGTGATCCTGCGCGCTTCAAGAAGAGCTACTTCCCCGAAGAACTGGGTGGCAAGACCTATCTGGCAGGTGATGGCGCCGTGCGCAGCGAAGATCGTGGCTACTTCCGCATTACCGGCCGTATTGACGATGTGCTCAACGTCTCGGGCCATCGCATGGGCACCATGGAAATCGAATCAGCCCTCGTGGCCAAGACCGATCTGGTGGCCGAAGCTGCCGTGGTGGGCCGTCCCGACGATCTGACCGGCGAAGCGATCTGCGCCTTTGTGGTGCTCAAGCGTCCGCTGCCTACGGGTGAAGAAGCCAAGCAGATCGCCAACGAGCTGCGCAACTGGGTGGCCAAGGAAATTGGCCCAATTGCCAAGCCCAAGGACATCCGCTTTGGTGAAAATCTGCCCAAGACCCGCAGCGGCAAGATCATGCGTCGCCTGCTGCGCTCGATTGCCAAGGGCGAAGCCATCACTCAGGACACCACTACGCTGGAAAACCCAGCCATTTTGGATCAATTGGCGAAGACCAATTGATCCAGGCGCAGCGTAGCGGCGACGCAGCAGCGAATGGCTGGGTTGGCGGCGCTTGCGCCGTCAAAACCTCATCGTTCTTGATCGATTGGCAAAGCCCCATTGATCCAGGTTCATCAAAAAACAAAGCCCACCAAATGGTGGGCTGTGTTGCCATGGCGTTGCCTGTCTTTGCAGTCAGGCAACTATCCGCAGGCTTGCTTACTTGTTCCCCAGCTGAGGCAGGGAGTTGGCGCTGCTCACGCTCAGCAGACCTGCCTTGGAGTACACCGCCAGCTTGTCGCGGGTGTCGATCAGGTCCAGATTGCGCATGGTCAGCTGGCCGATGCGGTCTTCAGGGCTGAAAGGTGCGTCCTCAACCTTTTCCATGGACAGGCGCTCTGGTGCATAGGTCAGGTTGGGCGACTCGGTGTTCAGGATGGAGTAGTCGTTGCCGCGGCGCAGTTCCAGCGTCACAGTGCCGGTGATGGCGCGTGCCACCCAGCGCTGCGAAGCTTCACGCAGCATGATGGCTTGGGGGTCAAACCAGCGGCCCTGGTACAGCAGGCGGCCCAGCTTCAGGCCGTTGATGCGGTACTGCTCGATGGTGTCTTCGTTGTGGATGCCGGTCACCAGGCGCTCGTAGGCGATGTGCAGCAGGGCCATGCCGGGGGCTTCGTAGATGCCGCGGCTCTTGGCTTCGATGATGCGGTTTTCAATCTGGTCGCTCATGCCCAGACCGTGGCGGCCACCGATGCGGTTGGCTTCCAGGAACA
>JAEZZU010000290.1 GCA_023418355.1 Pseudomonadota bacterium
GGAAAAAGTGCTGTGCATACAGTTCGTGATTGTCGCGCACCCACACATGCATCATCATCTGCACCATGAGTACCACCAAGATTATTCGTGTTTACGGCATCCCCAACTGTGACACAGTGAAAAAAGCGCGCGCCTGGCTGACGGCTCAGGGGCTGGATTACGAATTCCATGACTTTAAAAAGCAGGGCGTCAGCGCCGAGCAGCTCGCCACCTGGATGCAGGCCGCAGGCTGGGAGAAACTGACCAACCGCCAGGGCACAACCTGGCGCAAGCTCGACCCTGCGGTGCAAGCCCAGGTGACCGATGCCGCCTCTGCCGCAGCCCTGCTGCAGGAACACACCAGCATCATCAAGCGCCCCGTCGTGGAATGGGCGGATGGTCGCATCACCGTCGGCTTCAAGGCCGAAGACTGGGCCGCCAGTCTGGCGGCCTGAACACAGACAGGCTTTACGCAAGTTTTACCAGCCCCTCACACAGGCTTGAACACCCTCCTCTACACTGCATCTCCTGTCTGTGGAGCGCTGCTTCATGGACAGTGCAAGGAGTGATGAGATATGGGAAGCAAACACTGGATCAGTGTTGCCATGGCTGCCGGGCTGGTCTGTAACCTGGCCTGGGCGCAGCAGCAGGTGCGAGCCCGCGTGATCTCTGCTGTGCCTGTCATGCAGCAAGTGGCAGTGCCTCAGCAGGTGTGTGAGGACGAAGAGGTCTACACCGGCCAGCGTGTCACGGGAACTGGCGCCGTCGTGGGTGCCGTGATTGGTGGCCTGGCCGGTAACGCCCTGGGGCACGGCAGCCGCCGCGGGCCACATGGCTACTACCAGCCTTCCACCCGCGGCCCCAGCACCGTGATCGGTGCCGTCGCTGGCGGGCTGATTGGCAATGGCATAGAAAGTGCCAATGGCCAGCCCAACTACGAGACGGTGCGTCGCTGCACCAACACCACCCGCTACGAAAACCGCGCCGTTGGCTACGACGTGAGCTATGAATACGCCGGGCAGCGCTACAGCACGCGCCTAGACTATGACCCCGGCCCTTGGCTGGACGTGACGGTGCAGCCCACAGGCAGCTATTCCTCCTCGTCAGCGAGCACCGGCATCAGCTATGCAGGGCCTCAAGGCGTCTACCAGAGTGCACCAGCTGGCGTCACGGTAACAACCAACAGCATTGAATACAGCCCGCCACCGGTTCCCGTCGTGATCGGGGTGGATCTGGGTGGCTATCCACCACCCCACGGCTATCCACCGCCACCTCCACCGGGCTGGCAAGCACCTGCGCCACATGGACCGCATTACGCGCCGCACTGGCGCTGAAGCCGCACTGCGTTTTACGAACCCCGCAGCACAGCGCAGCTGGCCTAAAATGGTTAGCTTCAATCCAACTTCAGCGACTACGCGTTCCCATGACTACCGAGCAGTTCTCCGGCGTTACCCTGACTACCAAGGCCAATGTCTACTTTGATGGCAAATGCGTCAGCCACAGCTTCACCCTGGCCGACGGCACCAAGAAGTCCGTGGGCGTGGTACTTCCCGCCACTTTGACTTTTGGCACAGCCGCTGCGGAAATCATGGAATGCGTAGGCGGCTCCTGCGAATACAAGCTGGATGGCACAGACGAATGGAAGACCTCCACCGTGGGCGAAAGCTTTCATATCCCCGCCAATTCCAAGTTTGACATCCGCGTGACCGAGGCCTACCACTACATCTGCCACTACGCTTGATCAGGCACCTTGTCCGATTACAAGCATTTTTAGCCTCTAGCGCTTATGTAGCAAGCGCTAGCAGCTATTAAATTTAAAGAGAAATCTTATGCAAACCATTCTGCAATCCGTACCCGTCGGCCAAAAAGTCGGCATCGCCTTCTCCGGCGGCCTCGATACCAGCGCGGCTCTGCGCTGGATGAAGAACAAGGGTGCCCTGCCCTATGCCTACACCGCCAACCTGGGCCAGCCCGACGAAGAAGACTACGACGCCATTCCCCGCAAGGCCATGGAATACGGCGCAGAAAAGGCACGCCTGATCGACTGCCGCCCCCAGCTGGCCAACGAAGGTATCGCTGCCATCCAGGCCGGTGCATTCCACATCTCCACCGGCGGCATCACCTACTTCAACACCACGCCTCTGGGCCGCGCTGTGACCGGCACCATGCTGGTGGCTGCCATGAAGGAAGACGACGTCAACATCTGGGGTGACGGCTCCACCTTCAAGGGCAACGACATCGAGCGCTTCTACCGCTACGGTCTGCTCACCAACCCTGCGCTGAAGATCTACAAGCCCTGGCTGGACAGCACCTTCATCAACGAACTGGGCGGCCGCAAGGAAATGTCCGAGTTCCTGATCAAGGAAGGCTTTGGCTACAAGATGTCCGTGGAAAAGGCTTACTCCACCGACTCCAACATGCTGGGCGCCACCCACGAAGCCAAGGACCTGGAGCACCTGAACTCCGGCATCCGCATCGTGAACCCCATCATGGGCGTGGCATTCTGGAAGCCAGAAGTGGAAGTCAAGGCCGAAGAAGTTTCCGTGACTTTCGAGGAAGGCCGTCCCGTTGCCCTGAATGGCGTGGAATTTGCTGACCCCGTGGCCCTGTTCCTGGAAGCCAACCGCATCGGTGGCCGCCACGGTCTGGGCATGAGCGACCAGATTGAAAACCGCATCATCGAAGCCAAGAGCCGCGGCATCTACGAAGCCCCCGGCATGG
>JAEZZU010000293.1 GCA_023418355.1 Pseudomonadota bacterium
GCGGCCTGATTCTGCCCGGCCACGGCATCATGCTGCGCGCACTGGAAAGTGGCACGGCAGGCCTGCATGTGCCGACTGGCTCCGTCACGCCTTTCCCCAAGAACACCAGCGACGCATTGACCAGTGGCGGTACCTACGCCATTGCCGGCGCGGTCGAGCGCATGTACCAGCATCTGTATCTGCACTGCAGCATGGAGCCCGCCTGCATCATGGCCGGTGGTGCAGGCTGGAAGATGGTGCCCAGCATGACCCGGCCTTTTGAGCTGGTCGACAATCTGATCTTTGAAGGTCTGCTGGTGATGGCACAGCAGCGCTGGAAGTGATGTGTCATTTGTCAATGCTGTGACGTGTCATATAAATAAATTGAGAGAGAGCCCATGATTCTTGTAACAGGCGGTGCCGGCTTTATTGGCGCCAATTTCGTGCTCGACTGGCTGGCCCATGTGGATGAGCCGGTGGTCAATGTCGATAAGCTGACCTACGCCGGCAATCTGGAAAACCTGGCCTCTCTCAAGGGCGATGCGCGCCACATCTTTGTGCAGGCTGACATTGGTGACAGTGCCACCATGGCCCGCCTGCTGGCAGAGCACCAACCGCGTGCCGTGGTGAACTTTGCGGCAGAAAGCCATGTGGACCGCTCCATCCATGGCCCGGAAGACTTTATCCAGACCAATGTGGTGGGAACCTTCCGCCTGCTGGAAGCGGTGCGTGCTTACTGGAATGGGCTAGAAGGTGATGCCAAGGCAAACTTCCGATTTCTGCATGTCTCGACCGATGAGGTCTATGGCACGCTGAGCGCCACAGACCCTGCATTCACGGAAGAGAACAACTACGAGCCCAACAGCCCGTATTCGGCCTCCAAGGCGGCGTCGGACCATCTGGTACGTGCATGGCACCACACCTACGGGCTGCCAGTGCTGACTACCAACTGCAGCAACAACTACGGCCCGCTGCATTTCCCGGAAAAGCTCATTCCGCTGATGATCGTCAATGCTCTGGCGGGCAAGCCACTGCCGATCTATGGCGACGGCCAGCAGATCCGCGACTGGCTCTATGTGCGCGACCATTGCAGCGCCATCCGCCGCGTGCTGGAAGCGGGCAAGCCGGGGGAAACCTACAACGTGGGCGGCTGGAACGAGAAGGCCAATATCGACATCGTCAAGACCGTGTGTGCGCTGCTGGACGAGCTGCGTCCGCGCGCTGATGGCAAGTCCTATGCCGAGCAGATTACATATGTGACGGACCGCCCCGGTCATGACCGCCGCTACGCTATTGACGCGCGCAAGCTCGAGCGTGAACTGGGCTGGAAGCCTGCGGAAACCTTTGAAACCGGCATCCGCAAGACCGTGCAGTGGTACCTGGACAACCCGCAATGGGTGGCCAATGTGCAGTCCGGCAGCTATCGCGACTGGGTGAGCAAGCAGTACGGAAGTGCCAACGGGACAAGCGCATGAAGATTCTGCTGTTTGGTGCGAACGGTCAGGTGGGCTGGGAGCTGCAGCGCAGCCTGGCTGTGCTGGGCGAAGTGGTCGCGCTCAGCCATGACAGCCAAGCCTTGTGCGGTGACTTTTCCAAGCCAGAAGGCATTGCGCAGACCATTCAGACCATCCGCCCTGATGTCATCGTCAATGCCGCTGCCCACACGGCGGTGGACAAGGCCGAAAGCGAACCGGAACTGGCACGTCCGCTGAACGCCACCACGCCGGGTGTGATTGCCCGCGAAGCCAAAGCCATCGATGCACTGCTGGTGCACTACAGCACGGACTATGTGTTTGATGGCAGTGGTGATGCACCGCGTGACGAAAGTGCTGTCACAGCCCCGCTGTCGGTCTATGGGCAGACCAAGCTGGAAGGTGAGCAGCTGATTCAGGCCAGCGGCTGCCGCCATCTGATTTTTCGCACCAGCTGGGTCTATGCCGCACGCGGCGGCAACTTTGCCAAAACCATGTTGCGCCTCGCGCAGGAGCGCGAGCGTCTCACGGTCATCAACGACCAGTTTGGTGTACCCACAGGAGCGGACCTGCTGGCGGATGTGACCGCCCACGCGATTCGCCATGTGGCGCAGCACCCGGAACATCTAGGGCTGTACCACTGCGTGGCCGGTGGCGAAACCACCTGGCATGCCTATGCGGAATTTGTGATTGCGAAGGCCCGGCAGCTGCGGCCCGATCTGCAGTTGAAGGTGCTGCAGATCGACCCCGTACCCACCAGCGCATTCCCCACACCGGCACAGCGCCCGCACAACTCCCGGCTCGATACCTGCAAACTGAGCAGTGCATGCAACTCAAGCTGCCGCACTGGCAGCAGGGCGTGGCGCGCATGCTGCGTGAAATTCTTTAAATAAAAAAATGCCTGTAGCGCAGATACAGCAAGCGCTGCAAGCTATGAAATGGATAGTTTCATGACAACAACCCAAGCACGCAAAGGCATCATCCTGGCAGGTGGCTCTGGCACACGCCTGCATCCAGCGACGTTGGCCATCAGCAAGCAGCTGCTGCCCGTGTATGACAAGCCCATGATCTACTACCCGCTGAGCACGCTGATGCTCGCGGGCATTCGCGAGATCCTCATCATCAGCACGCCGCAGGACACCCCACGCTTTGAGCAGCTGCTGGGCGATGGCAGCCAGTGGGGCCTGAGCCTGCAATACGCCGTGCAGCCCAGCCCTGACGGGCTGGCACAGGCCTTTCTGATTGGTGAGCAGTTCTTGGATGGCGCACCGAGTGCGCTGGTGCTGGGTGACAATATCTTTTACGGGCATGACTTCCAGACGTTGCTCGCAGGTGCGAATGCACAAACCGCAGGTTCGACGGTATTTGCCTACCACGTGCAGGATCCCGAGCGCTATGGCGTGGCCGAGTTCGATGCCCAGGGCAAGGTGCTCTCGCTGGAAGAAAAGCCGGCACAGCCCAAGTCCAACTATGCCGTCACGGGCCTGTATTTCTATGACAGCCAGGTCGTGGAGCTGGCCAAGTCGCTCAAGCCCTCGCCACGTGGTGAGCTGGAAATCACCGATCTGAACAAGCTGTACCTGCAGCAAGGCCAGCTCAACGTCAAGCTCATGGGGCGTGGCTATGCATGGCTGGATACTGGCACGCACGACAGTCTGCTCGAAGCTGGCCAGTTCATCGCCACGCTGGAGCAGCGCCAGGGCTTGAAGGTTGCCTGCCCCGAAGAAATCGCCTTCCGCGCAGGCTGGATCGACGCTGCCCAGCTGGAAAAGCTGGCTCAGCCCCTGCTCAAGAACGGCTATGGCAAATACCTGATGCAGTGCCTGAAAGGATCGGCACGATGAAGGTCTCGCGCACGGCCATCCCTGATGTGATGGTGGTGGAGCCCAAGGTGTTTGGGGATGCGCGTGGCTTTTTTTATGAAAGCTTTAACCAGCAAGCATTCAATGCAGCCACGGGCACCAACTTGGAGTTTGTGCAGGACAACCACAGCCGCTCCAGTAAGGGCGTGCTGCGCGGCCTGCATTACCAGCTACCTCCGCACGCCCAGGGCAAGCTGGTGCGCGTGGTGCGTGGCACGGTCTGGGACGTGGCGGTGGACATCCGCAAAGACTCGCCCACGTTTGGGCAGTGGGTGGCCGAAACCCTGACTGAGGACAATCACAAGCAGTTCTGGATTCCACCCGGATTTGCACATGGCTTTGTGGTGCTTAGCGACACCGCAGACTTTCTGTACAAGACCACGAATTACTACGCACCACAGTCGGATCGAGGGATTTTGTGGAACGACCAGGACCTGGGCATTCAATGGCCCGATCTGGGCATGGAATTTTTGCTTTCGGAAAAAGACAGGAAGCAGTCTGCATTCAAGGATGCAGAGGTGTTTTGATCGCTTGTGAGTCGCCCTCACCCTAACCCTCTCCCGTAAACGGGAGAGGGGATCAAGGCGGCCCCCATCCCAGCCTTCCCCCAGAGGGGGAAGGAGACAGCCCCCTCTCCCACTTGTGGGAGAGGGCAGGGGTGAGGGTGATTCTTTCCCTCCCCCGCTGGGGGAGGGTTAGGGAGGGGGCCAACCTGGGACCAGTGATAGCACTTGCCTATGCTCAAGGCCGTGCCCGGCCCCCATCCTATCTTTCCCACAGAGGGGAAAGGAGGAATGGCCCTCACCCTAACCCTCTCCCGTAAACGGGAGAGGGGATCAAGGCAGCCCCCATCCCAGCCTTCCCCCAGAGGGTGAAGGAGACAAGCTCCCTCTCCCACTGGTAGGAGAGGGTAGGGGTGAGGGTGATTCTTTCCCTCCCCCGCTGGGGGAGGGTTAGGGTGGGGGCCAGCTTGGCACCAGCGATACCAGCTGCCTGTGTTCAAGGCCGTGCCCGGCTCCCATCCTATCTTTCCCACAGAGGGGAAAGGAGGAATGGCCCTCACCCTAACCCTCTCCCGTAAACGGGAGAGGGGATAAAGGCAGCCTCCATCCCAGCCTTCCCCCAGAGGGGGAAGGAGACCAGCTCCCTCTCCCACTTGTGGGAGAGGTCTGGGTGAGGGGAAAGGCGGTTAAGCCTGCTGCATCAGCCCCAGAACGATCGCCACCACAAACAGCGCACACACCACCGCAAAGCCAATCTTTACCCAGCTATAAGGCCGTTCACCCGCAATCTGCCCCGTATAGCCATTGGCAATGATCTGGTAGTGCTTGCGGCCATAGGTATAGCCCACCACCCACACGGGCACCAGCACATGCTTGAAGGTGCGGCCCGCATATGCACGCTGCACGCGCAGGTTGCGGTAAGTGTCGCCGGGCACCTGGCGTGCGCACATGGCTTGCACCTGGCTGTCCATGTCCTGCTTGTTGAGTTGGGCGGCCTTGTGCAGATCCACCTGGTAGCGCTCTACCGTCCAGCCGCGCACAAACTCGGGTGTATAGGGCTTGAGGTCTGTGGTGGTAGGGAAGGGCTCTACTTCACGCAACAGCTTGGGGTGTACGCCCACGGTGCCAGGCACCAGTTCGTCGTCAAAAAAGTGGCGCAGGCTGCCAGATGCCGGTTCCCAGCGCACATGGCGTACCTGCCGCGTCTGCGTGTTGCCGTTGGCGTCGCGGTAGGTTTCGGTGGTGTAGTAGTAAAAGCCAGCCTCGGCCCACCATTGGGCGCTCACATGCGCGTCAAACGTCCAGTAGGGCAGATAGACGCCGTGCAGCGTATCGGTCAGTGCGGCGTGTTTGAGCTTGTTGGGCGCAAACCAGCGCGTGCCATACCACTGGCGAATGCGGTCGCGGATCTGCCCGTCGTTGATCTTGAACGGCAGAATGCTTTGCGGTGTGATCGCATCGTTGCGCTCCTCATGCGCCACGATGGAAGGTGAACCACAGAAATCACAGCGCTGTGCAACCCGGCCATCCACGAACACCGAAATCGCATGGCAGCTCTGGCATTGCGCTTCATAACGCTGGCTGCCCCAGCCGCGGCCATGCACTGGGTTGCGCAGCGCTTCGGCCAAGTCTTGCTCGACGATCTCCTGCCCCAGTTCCTCGCGCACCTCATCGCTCCACGGCACCACGGTGCCGCAGTACGGGCATTTGAGAGCTTGCGCCTTGGCATTCCACTCCAGATTCGCACCGCATTCGGGGCAGGGGTGCTTGCGCACCATGGAAGGTTTGGGGGCGTCAGGGGCTGGTTGATAGGCAGCAGAGTCGGTCACGAGCAGCGAGATGGCGAAACAGGTAAGAGGGGAGATTTTTACACCCTCACCCTAACCCTCTCCCGCAAGCGGGAGAGGGGACCAAGGCGGCCACCATCCCTGCCTTCCCCCAGAGGGGGAAGGAGAATAGCCCTCTCTCCCACTTGTGGGAGAGGGCAGGGGTGAGGGTCGGTATTTATCAACCGCGCAGAAACTCATCCAGCGCCGCCTGCGCAATACGCCAGTTCGCACCAATCTTGCGGCCCTTGAGGTTGCCTGCTTCCAGCTCGACCAGCACATCGGCCACCTCTACGCCCAGCAACTGGGCAGTCTGCTCGGGCGTATAGACCTGCAATCCTGCAGATGCGGGGGGCGCAGCCGGTGCCTGGGCCGCCTGCGCGGCAGCCGGGGAAAACGCATCGTGCGCCACCTGTGCACCCAAAGCTGGCTGACTGGGTGCAGGCTGCTGCATCTGCTTCATCATTTCCTGCGCCATGCCAAAGCCCATGGCCATGGTGGCGGGAATGGTTGCGGCAGCCGCACCTTCGCCGCCTTGTGCCATGGCTTGGCCCATCTGGTACTTCACATAGTCGTTCAGGTTGCCAATGGCGCTCATACTGGAGCGCTTGTCGATGGCTTCTTCCACCTCAGGCGGCACGGAGACGTTTTCCAGCACAAAGCTGGTGACTTCAATGCCGTACTTTTCCACCATCGCCGGGTTGATGATCTGCACCAGCGCATCACCCAAATCGCCATAGCGCGTAGCCACATCCAGCACGGGCACCTGCGCCTTGGCCAGTGCTTCGGTGAAGACGCTGACGATGCGCGAGCGCATGGTGTCGGCAAACTCGTCGATGCGGAAGTTCTGGTCCGTACCCGCCACTTCCTTCAGGAACTTGGCAGGTTCCACGATGCGGAAGTCATACGTACCAAAGGCGCGGATGCGCACCACGCCAAAGTCCTTGTCGCGCATGAGCACGGGGTTGGACGTGCCCCACTTGTTGCCCGTGAACAGGCGCGTGTTGATGTAGTAGACATCGCACTTGAAGGGCGACTGAAAACCGTACTTCCAGCCCAGGATGGTGGAGAGCACCGGAATGTTCTCAGTGGTGAGCGTGTGCTTGCCGGGGCCAAACAGATCGGCGTACTGGCCCGCCGCCACAAACTGCACCTGCTGCGACTCGCGCACGATCAGCTGTGCGCCGTTCTTGATTTCCTTGTCCTCATCGGGCCAGCGGTAGGACAGCGTGTCGCGCGAGTCATCGGTCCACTCAATGACTTCAATCAGCTGGTTCTTGATGATGTTGAACAGGTTCATGCCAATGTCCTCGCAGGTGGTGGTTCAAAAAGCTGCAAAGCATTGTAGGGCGTGGCTGATTGCAAAAATAAGAGCGGCTAGTGCTTGCCGTTGCAGTATTTCAAGCACAAATGCTTTTGAAAGCAATGTAGATCAAGCGCTTGCAGCTCACTTTTTATGAAAGAAGGCAGGGTGGACTTCACGGACACACCATCCGCAACAGAAACTTGGCGGCAACGCGCCTAGAATCATTCCTTTACGCGCCCGTGCGCGGCATAAGCCGTGCCTGCAAGTTGCCGGGCCTTTCTGAACACCCATAACGACCGCCTGCGTAGGCCAATGGCCTGTGCGGCACAGACACCGCTAACGTCATGCTGAGCTTCCAACAAATCATTCTGAAACTGC
>JAEZZU010000376.1 GCA_023418355.1 Pseudomonadota bacterium
GCCATGTCTGAAATCGCGCTGGTCACAGCACGCAAGGCAAGGCTACAGAAGTTGATTGATGAGGGCGATACCGCCGCAGCTGCAGCGCTCAAGCTCGGCGAAGACCCTACGCGCTTTCTCTCCACCATCCAGATCGGCATCACCTCCATCGGTGTGCTCAGCGGTATTTTTGGTGAAGCCGCTTTGGCCGGTCCCTTCTCTGACTGGCTCGAGACCTTTGGTCTGAGCATGGCTACAGCTGACACGCTGGCCATGGTCATTGTGGTGATGGTGGTGACCTATCTGTCGATCGTGGTGGGCGAGCTGGTGCCCAAGCGCCTGGGCCAGGCCAATCCTGAAATGATTGCCCGCCTGGTGGCACGCCCCATCAACTTCCTGGCCAAGGTTACCAAGCCCTTTGTGTGGCTGCTCACCGTTTCCACGCAAGGCCTGCTCAAGCTGCTGGGCGTGAAAGAGAGCAAGGAAGCCACCGTGACCGAAGACGAAATCCACGCCGTGCTGGCAGAAGGCACCAGCTCCGGTGCCATCGAGCAGAGCGAGCACACCATGGTGTGCAACGTGTTCCGTCTGGATGATCGCCAGATCTCCTCGCTGATGGTGCCACGCTCCGACGTGGTGTGTCTGGACGTCAGAACCAGCTATGAAGAGCAGCTGGCCATCATCCAGGAATACGACCACCAGCGCTTCCCCGTGGTGGACGGCAGTCTGGAAGACATGATTGGTGTGGTCACTGCGCGCCAGTGGATGATGCTGGCGCTCAATGGTCAGCATGATCTGCGCCATGCCGGCGATGCGCTGGAAAAGCCGCTGTACATCCCGGAAACCATTACCGGCATGGAGCTGCTGGAAAACTTCAAGAACACCGGCGCACGCATGGCCTTTGTGATTGATGAATACGGCGCGGTGCAGGGTCTGGTGACGCTGCATGACCTGATGGAAGCCATCACCGGCGAATTCGTGAGCGAAGACCCGAGCGATGCCTGGGCCATCCAGCGTGAAGACGGCAGCTGGCTGCTGGACGGTCACATCCCGATTGTCGAGCTCAAGGACCGCCTGGGCCTGAAGGCCGTGCCCGAGGAAGACAAGGGCCGCTACCAGACGCTCAGCGGCATGATGATGCTGCTGACCGGCAAGCTGCCTTCTGTGACCGACAAGGTGGTCTGGGACTCCTGGCAGTTTGAGGTGGTGGACATGGATGGCAAGATCATCGACAAGATCCAGGCCACCAGGTTGCAGGACCCTGCCGTGGTCAATGTGCAGACCGAAGACTGATGCTGCCCTTGAGGGCACAACGCAAAAAGAAAGCACCCGCAAGGCTGCTTTCTTTTTTTATCCTGGGCTCAAGCCTGTGACTGCAGCGCAGCGCTGAGCACTGGCAGCACCCTCTCGCACAGCAGGGGCGCGAAGTGCTCGTCCATGGGCGCATCAATGGGCCACCACTGCATGGCTGCAATTTCGGCCGCAATCTGCACATCGGGTGTGTGTGCCAGCTGCGCGTAAAACACCTGGGCCTGTACGCGTGTGTCCGCTTCGTTGGCTGCCCGGTGTTCAAACTGGCCCAGTGGCTGCAGTGTCGTGGTGGAAGCATCCCATTGCAGTTCTTCACGCAGTTCGCGTTGCAGGGCCTGTGGGGCTGTTTCGTTGCCGTCGATTTTGCCGCCGGGCAGCATCCAGAAGCGGGTGCCACGCTTGCGCACCACCAGCAGTTGGCGCTGGGGATTGAGCAGGCAGGCAGTGGCAATGAACAAGGTGTTTGGCATAGGGGTAACAAGGGTCAGCGCATGCGCTTGTCACCATAGGCGCACCAGCCGGGCTTGGGACCTTTCTTGGGGTGCAGGCGGCAGGTTTCCGGGCGCTTTTCGTAGACCGTGCAGCGGCGTGTCTGTGCATCCAGAAAATTGCAGTCGCCACTGGCGCGGCGCGCCATGGTGAAGATGTTGTGCTTGGGGTTGTAGTGGTCGATCAGCTTGGCCTTGAGCAGGCGCTTGGCGATCAGCTTGTGGTCCACATTGTCCACTTCAAACTGGTCCACCAGACCCAGACGTACCAGGTCGGACAGCTGTACTTCCAGTGGCATGGTGCAGCAGTTGGCCCCGCAGGTGTCACACATGCCGGGTTTGTATTTGCTCCAGGTTTCGAGACGATCAACGTCCACGATGCGGATGGCGGGTTTCATCAGACAGGCAAAGCAGCCAGGGCGTGTGGATGCTTGTGAAAAGATAGCTTCTTGCGCTTATTTTTCAAAGCTTTTCAATAGAAAAGTATTTGAAATATAGAAATATCAAGCGCTGCAAGCTATGGTTTTAAAAGTATGGAGGGGGCGTGACTCAGCCACGCGGCAGCGCACTATAGCGAGCGCTGCATGCGCCGGTGCAGCGCACAAAAAAAGCCTGCGCATACTGCGCAGGCTTGTGGGGGAGCACACGGGCTGCGTGCTCAGGGAGACTGGTGTACGCCCACCAGGAACTGGCTGCACACGGAGTGCTCGGAGGCATTGCGAATGCCTTCGGGTGGAATGCTCAGCTTGTCTGCCACCGCACTGTAGTTGCGCTTGAGTGTGCTGCCGGTCAGCACGCCCAGCGTACGCACCTGGTCGGTGGTGAGCATCTGGTTTTCCACGGCTTCCTGCATGGCCACGCAGACGCTGCTCATGGCGTCATAGCGCGCCACGGTGTGGGAGTAGAACAGGTAGCCACCAGCAAAACCGATCAGGGCGGTGATGATGGCAATCAGAAAAATTTTGCCCTTGCGCATCATCGTTCCTCAGTCTTTCTTGGCACGCAGCACCTGGCCGTTGCTGGCATCGACCTTGATTTCCATGACGGTGAAATCAGGCTGCAGCACATCGACCTGGTAGGTGACCGTGCCCCAGTGGTTGTCGAGCTCGGCCTTCACGGCCTTGCCCGGCGTGTGGGCGGTTGCGGCCTGCACGGCCTGTGGCATGTCGATCTTGGCCTGCTCGGCGCGCTGCACATCCTTGCGCTTGGCGGCACCGTCATTGGCATGCAGGCGGGCCTGGCCATCGGCGGCATTGACCCAGACTTCCACGCTGTCACCCACAGGGGTCAGCACCTGCACTTCATAGCGCACGCCTGCGCCCTTGCCGTCTTCCAGTTCAACTTCCAGTGCCTTGCCCGGCACACTCTTGGTGGCGCTTTGGATGGCCTGCTCCAGGCTGATCTGTACATCACGGGTCAGAGCCTGCCACTGAGCGGGGCTGTCGGCCTGCGCAGCCCAGCTGATGCTGGACAGTGCGAGGGCGGCGATAAGCTGGCGGTGCATGCGCATGGGGCAATCCTTGGAAGAGTCACAGACACACACAGGCTACCCCAGCGATGGGGCGCTGTGTGTCAGAGTGTGACTCGGAGTGTTGCAAAAGGTTGTGCCGACGCCGTTGCACGGCACCGCTTACTTTTGCAGGCGCGCCGGGGCCAGCTGC
Organism: Pseudomonadota bacterium; assembly: GCA_023418355.1. GTDB lineage: Bacteria > Pseudomonadota > Gammaproteobacteria > Burkholderiales > Burkholderiaceae_C > Comamonas. The sequence goes on from JAEZZU010000376.1 coordinate 3,440, forward strand.
TCGGCCTGCACCCCCTGGCGCAGCAGCAGTTCATCCACAGGCTCGGCCAGCAGCAGATTGCGCGCCAGCAGGCTGTAGCCCGCAGCACTCTGGATGCCGTAGCCGCCTTGTGCAGCCACCCAGAAGAACTCCGGCACATTGCTGTCCCAGCCAATCACCATTTCGCCATCCGCCACAAAGGAGCGCAGGCCGGCCCAGGTGTGCGAGGGGCGGCGAATGCGCAGCGTGGTGGCCTGCTCGATGTTCCAGATGCCTGTTGCAATGTCTTCTTCCTCAGGCTGCACATCGTGCGGCCAGGTGGCATCGGCATTGGCGGGAGAACCCAGCAGCTGCCCTGCATCAGGCTTGAAGTAAAAGCTCTCGTCCGCGCTGATCACCGCAGGCCAGTGCGTGGCATCCAGCCCTTCGGGAACCGGGAAGGTAAACGCACTGCGGCGTGCTGGCACCAGGCCAATGGCACGTGCGCCGGCCAGCTCCCCGATATGGTCCGCCCATGCGCCGGCGGCGTTGACCAGGGTGCGTGCCTGTGCCGTGCGGCCATCGGCCAGCGTCACCGTCCAGGTGCGGCTGGTACCATCCAGCGCCAGTGCGCTGACTTCGGCGTTGCACCACAGCTCGCCACCGGCATGGCGCATGCCGCGCAGAAAGCCCTGGTGCAGGGCATGTACGTCAATATCGCGCGCGCCATCGTCCACAAAACCGTCCACGATGCTCTCATTGAGCACCGGCACCAGCGCGCGCAGGGCATCGCCGTTCAGGCGCTGGGCGTCGGGCGAGTGCTTGACGGCCTCGGCATAGGCTTCATCGATCAGCGCCTTCTGCGCGGCCGTGCCCGCATACATCACGCCGCGTGGATGCAGGATGGGGTAGTCCGTAAAGCCTGCGGGGGGCTGCTCGTAAAACGCACGGCTGGCACGTGTGAGCGCCTGCACCTGCATGGGGCCGTAATGCTCTTCAAACAGCGCAGCCGAGCGGCCCGTCGTGTGGTAGCCGGGCTGGCTTTCGCGCTCCAGCACCAGTACCTGCCTGCCAGCCTGCGCCAGCTGCCAGCCGACGGAGGCTCCCGCCATGCCAGCTCCGACCACGATTACATCCCAGATTGCTTCGCTCATTTGGTTTCACTCCTAGTGACAGCCTCTGACCATACACCGGTACGAGTGGTGTCGTGATTTACCTCAGGTATCTGAGCAAGGATTGATCAGCATCAATACATACGCGGGTAACCCCTAGTAGCTGAACAGATGCTTGCACTTATAGGCGTGAAGTGCCGATACTTCCCGGTAGTTAACTTCTTGTCACAATCTGCTGCCCTTCATCCTTCATATGTCTTCCTGGCTGCAACGACTTCGTCTCTCCCATAATTTTTCAATCCTTGGCTGCATTGCCCTGCTGATGGTGCTGCTGCCCCTGAGCCTGTATGTGAACACCCTGGTTCAGGCCATGCAGCAGGCGGAACGCGAGGCACAGGGCATGCCGCCCATCATGGCCATCAATGCAGCGGTGCAGCGCCTGCAGGCCCACCGTGGCACCACGGCCGGCATGCTCGGCGGTGATGCCACCATGGCCCAGCGCCGCCCTGCCCTGCGTGATGCGGTCAGCAGTCTGCTGAGCAAGGCCCAGGAAGAACTGCAGCAGGCCCAAGCACCGCAGGACATCACCCAGCAGCTGCAACAGCTGGTGCGTAGCTGGCAGCAGCTGGAATCGGCCGTATCCGGCCGCTCCATCACTGCACCCCAGAGCATGGCCCAGCACACCCAGCTGGTGAACCAGCTGCTGCAGCTCAATGAAACCCTGATGCACCACTACCGCCTGAGTGTCACGCCCCGTGCAGACAGCCAGTCGCTGATTCAGGCCCTGCTGTCTCAGGCACCGCTGCTCAGCGAAAACCTGGGGCTGCTGCGTGGCCAGGGCGCAGGTTTCCTGGCGCAGCAGGAGCTGCCTCCCGAAAACCGTGGTGCACTGCGCGCCCTGTACCGCCGCGTGGCGGAGCTGCTGGACGCCTCGGGCCGCTCACTGCAGCGTGGCATGCAGGCCAATGAAACCTATCGCTCCGCGCTGTCCGAACCTGCCAAGAACGTGGCCAGCCTGACTGCCAGCAGCCTGAAGCTGGCCAATGATGCGCTGATTGAAGCCAGCAGCCTGACGCTGCCCGCTCCCCAGTTTTTTGACACCCTGACCCGTGCCATTGATGCCGTCAACGAAATCACCGTGCAGGGTACGCAGCTGCTCAGTGATGAGCTGCGCGCAGAAGCACGTCAGCACCGCAACCAGCTGATCATGCTGCTGGTGTTCATGGGGCTGGCCATTGCGGGCTCGATTGCGCTGGCAGCAATGTTCGTGCGCTCCATGCTGGCGCCGCTGCAGCGCGCCGTGCACCTGGCCCAGGCCGTGGCCGAAGGTGATCTGAGTGGCAGCGACGTGCCCGTGGGCACGAATGAGGTGAACCAGCTGCTCGACGCCCAGCAGAAAATGCGCGCCCGTCTGCGCCCCATGGTGGCGCAGGTACGCAGCGGAGCCGACAGCGTGGCCGCTGCCAGCTCCGAGATTGCACAGGCCAATCTGAACCTGTCCAGCCGCACGGAAAACCAGGCCAGCGCGCTGGAGGAAACCGCGGCGTCCATGGAAGAACTCAGCGCCACCGTGCGCAACAACGCCGACAACGCGCGCGAAGCCAGCCAGCAGGCGCATTCCGCCCGCGAAGTGGCGGTGCAGGGTGGCGAGGTGGTACAGCAGGTCGTGCAGACCATGCACGGCATCCACGAAAGCAGCCGCAAGATTGCCGACATCATTGGCGTGATTGATGGCATTGCCTTCCAGACCAACATCCTGGCCCTGAATGCAGCGGTGGAAGCCGCGCGTGCGGGTGAGCAGGGGCGTGGCTTTGCCGTGGTGGCTGGCGAAGTGCGCTCGCTGGCAGGCCGCAGTGCCGAGGCCGCCAAGGAGATCAAGCAGCTCATCGAAACCAGCGTCTCCCGCGTGGGCGAAGGCAATACGCTGGCACACCAGGCCGGTGAGACCATGGTGGAAGTGGTGCAGGCCATTGAGAAGGTCAACAGCATTGTTGCTGCCATCAGCGGTGCCAGCGACGAACAGGCCAACGGCGTGGCGCAGGTCGGCGAAGCCGTGCAGCAAATGG
>JAEZZU010000381.1 GCA_023418355.1 Pseudomonadota bacterium
CCGGCCTGATCGCCATGGTCGGCAAGGCCGAGCGCGGCCCTGTGGCCATCGATAGCATCAAGAAGCACCAGTCGGCCTACCTGATGGCCGTGGGCGGTGCAGCCTATCTGGTCTCCAAGGCCATCAAGCATTCCAGGGTGGTCGGCTTTGAAGACCTGGGCATGGAAGCCATCTACGAATTTGACGTGGTGGACATGCCCGTGACCGTGGCGGTGGATGCCGGTGGCACCAGCGCGCACATCACCGGCCCTGCCATCTGGAAAGAAAAGATTGCCACCGGTGAGTTCAAGGGCATCACCGTGGCCGGTGCCTGAAGCACCAGCGCTTCGGCCCTGAAAGACCCCAACCGCCTTCGGGCGGTTTTTTTGTGGGCTGGGCGTTGTTGCATAAATCGATTTCAGGCCAAGCTCCCCCAAACCCCAGCCGTGGCTATGCAACGGCTGCCGTCTGAGGACGGTCCAGTTCTGTAAATCGATTCAAGATGGCTGCTCGAATGTGCAGCTCGCCCACTTGTCGCTCAAAGGTACGAGACATCAGCCGCTCACCCAATCGTTTGATGCAGTTCATCTTGGTTTCCACCAAGCTGCGCCGGGCCTTGCCTGTCCCGCGATCTTTATCTACGTGCCAAAGCGATGGAGGCGATTGCCTGCTTCATACAGGAAAATCTGGAACAGGCCGAGATGCCGTTGCCTGTGCCAGGTGACCGGCAACGACTGATCGAAGCGCGCGCACTGCTGGAGCAGAACTATGGCCAGGAGTGGAGCCTTCAGTCACTGGCGCGCGCAGTGGGACTGAACGAAAAACGCCTGCAACAAGGCTTTCAGGCGCTCTACGGCTGCTCGGTACATGCCTGCCTGACGCGCATCCGGCTCAACGCTGCGGTCGCCATGCTCAAACGCGGCACTAGTGTCACCGAGACCGCCGCTTGCTGCGGTTTCGCCAACCTCAGCCATTTCAGCCGCATGTTCCGCGGCCACACTGGCATCACACCCAAGCAATGCGCCCTGGGCATCAGCCCGCGCATTGTTCAGCAAGACGCTCCCCCGTTTTTGCTCTGATCCGTCGAGCCATACCGCAGGGCGCCGTGCGTTGCGCAGGCACCCTCATGGCGGGCAACGACGATGGCCAGCACGACGTGCTGTGAAGCGTCTTCTCGCCACGAAGATCGCACTGCAACAAAAATCCTCGATATGTCAAATTTTTTCCGGAAACCGTTAGCAAGGTTTGCGGAGTCTGGGGATGATTTAGCCAGAGAAGTGGGATTACAGCGGACTGTAAGCTCCTGCGCGAAACGCAATCTTAACTTGCATGTTTTGACCCATCACCACTCCTGAAGGAGCGCGTGACTTGGGGGGCCGGTCTTGGCCGGTTCGCAGGTTTCTTTTTTTATCAAAGTAATTACTTCTCATTCGCACTTTTATTAGCATTAAAAGACTGGAGAAAAGTCAATGGCTTTGCGGTTGGGGATGGGGAGGCGCAATCAGCCTCAGAAGGTTCGGTCGGAGCGCGTGTCTAACGGAGACGCCATGCGTTTCCGGCCCAAGCGCTTGTGCTTGGCGATGGCCCTGGCATTGGGGAGCCAAGCCGCACTTGCGCAGACCGCTCTACCCTCGTCATCAGGCCTGGCGACAACCACAAGTACCAGCGAAGAGAACAGCTCTCACGAAAACCCAGGTAGTGCAGCCATCACCCTGGATACGGTTACCGTCACCGGCACCGCTGAAGAACAGGAAAAGAAGATCGGCAATACCACCGGGGCCAGCAAGGAAGATGTAGAGCGGCGCGGTGCCAGCCACATGAGTGATCTGATCGACCAGATCTCGGGTACTTCGGTCAACAGCCTTTATGCCCGACCAGAGATTTCGGTGGGCGTGCAAGGTATTGCCGGGCATGGGCGGGTTTCGCAATCGCTGGAAGGCATCAACCAGAACTTCCACGCCTTCACTCGTGATATAGGCCAGACCGGCTCCATTTTTATTGATCCGCAGTTTCTGAAGAGCATTGACGTCACAAGAGGCGGAAGTTCAGGAACTGGTGCATTGGGTAGCCTGGGAAGTTCGGTAGATTTCAAGTATCTCGATCTGGAAGATATTCTGCGCCCAGGCAAAGATTTTGGTGGCATGGTTCGGGGTTCAACCGGCTTCAGTAAATATAGCAATGGCCAACAACCATCTGGGTCATTTTTCCTTGGTGGGCGCAATGAGCGCTGGGAAGCAATGGTCGGTGCTTCGCACAGCAAAAACGACTTTTATAAAATTGGCGACAACATTAGCAACGACGAGCTAATGCATGGCATTCACGGTAGAAATCTGTGGTTTTACCACGGTGCAGATTCTTCAATTCACGATATTAATCAGCACGGTCCTTGCCGTTACCATGCGAATGGATATGTAGGGATGAGCAATTGTGGCCTAACTACAGATCAAGCAAAGTGGCTTAAACAAGCCGCCAAAAATCCATTAAAGGGAACGCAAAAAGAAACCGACTCGCAGATGTTAAGGCTGCGGCATTATTTCAATGATGACCACGACCAGAGTCTGGAGTTATTTGTATTCTCAAGCAAAGCCAAATACGAAACAGACCAACAGCCGTCCATCCGGGTTCCCGTCAATGAAAACTCTACCAAGGATAACTGGTGGGTTGATGGTGAGGCTTCTTGGCATGACTATCCTTGGTCTGTCCGAACGCAGCTGAGAAATCAAGTGGCCAGCTTAAAATGGAAAGGTAGCTTTTCAGAGATATTCAATCCTGAAGTGCAAATCTTCCATGAAAGACAGGATCGCAAACAAAACTGGACTGGAGCTAGTGATGGTTTTTCCGCAAACCAACCGCTTCACTATTTCACCGATGTCGGCTCAACAGGGATAAAACTAAGTAATACAAGTCGCTTGGAATCAGAAGTTATCGGCCCTTTTCGTTTGGATGCTGGATTGGAGTTTAGGCAAGCCAGAAAAAAGGTCGATAGCGAAACAGAGTCAGAGTATTACGAAAGATATCTGTTAGAGACGAAGGGGCGTGATGTCGACATAATGCGATTTGACCCTGACTCACGTACAGACACTCTGGGATTGGCCCTTTCATTGAGCACGGAAGGCCCTGGCCCGTGGCAAGCGAGTGCAGGGATCGGCTTTCAACGGGTTTGGCTTGATGTGTTGAACCCGGTGTTTACGGAAGGGAACATTGGTCAAGAGGGTGTTGTTTATGGCGTATCGTATTGGCGAAAATACTACCGCGGCTTGGGTTACTCCGGAAATGAGTTAAAAGAACTTGCGGCAGCAGCCACAGCAGAAAGCGGAGCCAAAATTAAGACTGACCCACAGTACGGTAATCTCCGGACCGTTAGAGGACGGCGAGATCATCAGTGGAATCTCAAGTCTGCCAATGTGGGCGTTTCATATAGTCCCCCTGGAACTGGCCTGACTTTCTATACACAAGCGGGATATAGCGAACGTGCGCCTACCAGCAATGAAATGTATATGCATGGAGAACTCAACCGGGCAGATTTCTATGCAAACCCCTATCTTGAGCCAGAAAAAAATCTCTCACTGCAACTGGGGATGAACTACAAGAAGGAAGGCTGGATTGCCACAAGTGATCGCCTGGATGTAGGGGTGAACTTCTACCGCAATCGCATCCGCAACTACATCACATGGGGGCCCATGGTTGCTGAAGGCTACCCTTGGCCAGGCATAGGCAATGATCAGGCCAGCGTCAATAATCTCAATCCCTTTGTTCGTCAAGGCGTTGAGCTGAATCTGGCGTATCGGCAGCCTTTGTTTTATGTGCGGACTAATCTGACTCTGCCTATTCGACACGACAACAAGCTTTGCTCTTGGCAAGTGCCTAGTGGTAGAGCCTACCAAACAGGGACCACAAGTGATGGAGGAAACTCCTACACCGATATTGGCAAAGGAGAACGCCTTTGCTATTCGAGCTGGAACTGGATGGAAGCAGGCACGATTGAACCCATTCGGGGTAGCCTGACTGCTGCACTGACCCCAATGCAGGGAAGGCTGGAGCTAGGAGGCACGATGCATTATCGCGGTAGGCAACGCGCTGCCTACTGGTATGACAGAGATGTCCAGAATAATTATCACCTTGGGACGCAGGCAGGACAAACCCAGCCCATACCAAGCCAAAGCCAGTTTATTGAGACCTATCTCTGGCCCAAAGTCATCAAGTTCGACTTGTTTGTCAATTACCAATTCAACGACCAGTTAAGAGCCGGAATTTATCTGGCCAATGTGACCAACAAAATGGAAGCCACACCCACAGCATGGGGGTACAACTTCTACCCTGGTCGCACTTTGACGGCCAATCTGGAATACCGTTTCTGACGGTTTGCCGCTTTGGTCATGGTGACCAGAGCATATTTCGCCGGTGTGGCGACCGGCTTGTGAAAAGGAGAAGACATTATGTCTTTGAAAAGCAATGTCACTGCGTGGTTGGGTGACTATGACAACAGTAACCAGACCGGCCCCAATGCTACAGCAAGCATTGGTTCCATTCTGACGGTGGCGAATGACTACCACACCGGCGGAGCGGGAGAGCCCAACAGCATCTACGTTCCCAATAGCAGCCTCCCGTATGAAATCTACGATTTCAAGGTGTATGCGGGGCAAGGGCTGGATTCCGTCGGTGCTGGTGCCTTCGGTTCCAAGTTCGTGCTGGAATCCACGAATGGCTTTTCGTGGGATACGGTGAATGCAGGGGGCGGAAAGTACAGTTTCGAGACCAGCGGTAGCCTGAATACCCTGAAGCTGGGTTACGCCGCCGATGGCGGTTACTCTCCGGCACAGGCTACGCTGACCGCATTCGACACCGCTGAACCGCTGTTGGTGGTAAACAACTTCAACGTGGTTGTTGACTACGTGGCGCTCAACACCTTCGGCGTCGCAGACGGTAATGCGCAGATCACGGTGAATGCTGGCAATCAAAACCTCTTCAGCTACCCGCAGTACTACGACAAGGTCACGCTGAACTCCGCCATCATCTACGACTTGACGTTCGATGAAGCGGCGGCTGCCACCTCGACTTTCGAGTATGTACTGGATGCCTACCTGAGTGGTTTCTCCGGTGGCGCAATCACCAGCGCAAGCGACATCAGCGTCATCAACAGCTACTTGAGTGCCAACGGCAGCAGCGTGTCGTTCGACTACTACGCTACCGCACCGAGCAGCCTCTCCTCGGTCGAGGCGTCGACTGCGTTCGCAGAAGTCGAAAGCGACCTCCTGCTGGCCGCGTAAGCAGCCATTCCAGAAATGCATGGAGGTCTACCGGAAAGACGGTGGTGATTTTCTGACGGGAAGAGCCACCGCCCGACCGGGGCAGTACCGGGGCCTGGTGCGTTTTGGCCAGGCTCCGTTTTCCGGAAGCCGTCAATTCTAGCGGTTTGCGGGAAAACCTGCAAAAGCAACTTGCAGGCAACTTTTCGGCTTCCCCGCCTTTGTGGGGAGGGGGATTCTTTTTTCCGTAAAAAGGGCTGGTGATGTGATGACGGCAGGCAAATCCCGGCCGGCAGGGGGTGCGCGCGGCGAATTGGCCGGTGCTCTGCTGACCTACAAGCGCAGTTTCGTACACATTGGCGTGTTCTCGGGCGTCATCAATATCCTGATGCTGGCCCCGGCGCTGTACATGCTGCAAGTGTACGACCGGGTGCTGGCCTCCGGCAACGAAATGACGCTGCTGATGCTCACCGTCATCCTGCTGGGCATGTATGCCCTGATGGGCGCGCTGGAGTGGGTGCGCTCGCTGGTGGTGCTGCGCCTGGGCACGGGCTTTGACCGCAAGCTGTCGCCGCGCATCTACGATGCCGCCTTCAGCGCCAACCTCAAGACCGGCAAGCTCAATGCCGCCCAGCCACTGGACGATCTCCAGCAATTGCGCCAATTTGCCACCGGCCAGTCACTATTCGCGCTGTTCGATGCACCCTGGTTCCCGGTGTATGTGCTGGTGATGTTCTATTTCCACCCGGCGCTGGGCTGGTTCGCCCTGGGCGGCACGGCGCTCTTGATGCTGGTGGGCTGGATCAACGAACGGGTCAGCCGCCCGCACCTGAAAAAAGCAGGGGAACTGGCGATCAATTCCCGCCGCGATGCCGGGGCCAACCTGCGCAATGCCGAGGTGATTGCCGGTATGGGCATGCTGGCCAACCTGCGCCGCCGCTGGGCCGAGCAGCACCTGGGTTATGTGCGTGAGCAGAACCTAGCCAGTGCCCGCATGGCAAAAATTCAGGGCTGGAGCAAGGCGCTGCGCATGGCGGTGCAGTCGCTGGCCCTGGGCCTGGGGGCCTGGCTGGTGCTGGAACACCAGATGACGGCGGGCATGATGATTGCCGGCTCCATCCTGCTGGGCCGCGCCCTGGCGCCCATCGACCAGATCATTGCCGCATCCCGTCAATGGACGCAGGTGAAGGAAGCCGAGCGGCGCCTGAGCCAGTTGCTGGAGGAGTTCCCGCCGCTGGCCAAGGGCATGGACTTTCCCCGGCCCGCCGGCCACCTGGCGGTGGAGCAGTTGCTGGCCGCCCCGCCCAGCCAGACACAGCCGGTGCTGCACGGCATCAACTTCAAGCTGGCCGCTGGCGAGACCCTGGTGGTGATTGGCCCCTCGGGCGCGGGCAAGACCACGCTGGCGCGCTGCCTGGTCAACGCCTGGCCGCCGCTGCGCGGCAAGGTGCGGCTGGACAGCGCCCCGCTCGACCAATGGCGGCCAGAAGCGCTGGGCGCGCTGGTAGGCTACCTGCCGCAGGACGTGCAGTTGTTCGCCGGCACCGTGGCCGAGAACATTGCCCGCTTTGGTGAGGTGGATGAAGCCAAGGTGATTGCCGCCGCGCAGATGGCCGGGGTGCATGAACTGATTCTGCAATTGCCCGAGGGCTACCAGACCCGTCTGGGCGAAAACGGCATGGGCCTGTCTGGCGGGCAACGCCAGCGCGTGGGCCTGGCCCGTGCGCTGTATGGCGAGCCGTGCCTGGTGGTGCTGGATGAACCCAACGCCAATCTGGACGAAGCCGGCGACGCCATGCTGGCCGAGGCCATTGGCCGGATGAAGGCCGCTGGCATCACCCTGGTGCTGATCACGCACAAACCCAACATTCTCAAGCAGGCCGACAAGCTGCTGATTTTGCACGCCGGTGCCCAGGCCGACTTCGGCCCGATGACCGAGGTGATGCAGCGCATGCAACGCGGTGCCCAGCCAAGGCCAACGTCCGGGCAACCCCAACCACAGCAACGGGTCATGCCCATTCCCACCTATGGGGCCGCGATGAACTTTGCGCAACGCAAGGAGGGAGCATGAGCACGACGATGAATATGGACGCCTCTTCACTGGATGCCGACCTGATCGACCCCAAGGATGATCTGCTGTCGGTGGATGACCGCCACTATGTGCGGCTGGGCTGGCTGATCGTTCTGGTCGGTGTAGTGGGTTTTCTGGGCTGGGCCATGCTGGCACCACTTGATGCCGGTGTGCCAGTCGATGCCAAGGTGGTGGTCAGCGGCAACCGCAAGGCGGTGCAGCCCATCAGCGGCGGCAAGGTGCAACGGATTCTGGTCACTGAGGGCCAGCGGGTGCAGGAAGGCCAGGTGCTGGTAGTGCTGGAGCCGAACGTGGCAAGCAACCAACTGGATTCCTTGCAGTTCCAGTTTCTCAGCAGCCTGGCGACGGAAAACCGCCTGATGGCGGAGCGGGACGGCCTGAACGACATCCGCTTCGATGAACGCCTGCTGCAAGCCGAGCGCGAGGGCAACTTGCAGGCCGCGGAGATCATCCAGGCGCAGCGGCAGTTGTTCGACAGCCGCCGCAGCGCCCAGCGCGCCACGCTGAATGGGCTGGAGGCGACCTTGCGTGGCCTGCGCGAGCAGCGCGACAGCCTGCAACGCATCCTGCAGTCGCGCCGCAGCCAGCGCGAGACCTTCGAGCGGCAACTGGCGGGCCAGCGTTCGCTGGCCGAAGAAGGCCTGCTGGCGCGCAACCGCCTGCTGGAGTCCGAACGCCAATACCTGCAACTGGCCGGTTCCGTGGCCGATGACCAGGGCCGCCTGGCGCAGTTGCAGGGCCAGGTGCAGGAATACGAGCTGCGCCTGATCCAGCAGCGTGAGGATTACCAGAAGGAACTGCGCACGGCCCTGGCCGAGACCCGCACGCGCACGGCGGACCTGCGCTCGCGCCTGGACAGCGCGCAGTACGAAGTGAACAACATGCAGATCGTCGCCCCCACCGAGGGCATCGTGGCGGGCCTGGCGGTCTTTACCCAGGGCGGCGTGGTCAGCGCAGGCGACAAGCTGATGGACATCGTGCCGCTGGACCAGCCCTTGCTGGTGGAAGGCCGCCTGCCGGTGCAGGAAGTGGACAAGGTGCAGGCCGGCCAGCCGGTGGAGCTGGAGTTCATGGCCTTCAACCGCGCCTCCACGCCCAAGCTGCCGGGCACGGTCAAGACCGTTTCCGCCGACCGCCTGGAAGACGAACAGGGCATGCCCTACTACCACGTCGAGATCGCGGTGGATGATCTGAAGGGCCGCGAGGTGCAGCCGGGCTTGCAGTTGCAGCCGGGCATGCCGGTGACGGCTTTCGTCAAGACCGGCGAACGCACCTTGATGAGCTACCTGCTCAAGCCGCTGCGCGACCGTGCCCGCCTGGCACTGACGGAGGAGTGAATGGGCTGGCGCACTTCTCCACTGACACGCATCGCCTCGCTGTATGGCGACCTGTGCGTCCGCTTCCCGCGGCGCGGATTCCTAACCGGCAAGGGCCGGTACCTGATCTCCATCGCCACGGTTGTGGCGGCGCTCGCGCCCGATGCCGTGCCGACCGCCCATGCGCAGACAGAATTGGCGTTCCCGCCGATGTTGACGCAGCCGGCCGCCTCTGCCGCTACCACCACGGCGGCGCCAGCCCAAGCGACGCGCCCCAGCCAGTCGGGCACGCTCGACCTGACGCAGGCCTACGAGCGCATGCTGCTCAACGACCCGCAGGTGCGTGCGGCCAGCGCCGCGCTCGCCGCCGGGCGTGACGCCGGCAACATCGCCCGCGCCGCACTGCTGCCGCAGGCCTCGATCAACTACCTGCGCAACCGCACCAGCCAGACCGAGTATTACGACAGCACGACGGCCGGACAGCAGAGCGTCGACTACCGCTACTTCGGCCGCCGTGCGGGCCTGACCATCGAACAGACGTTGTTCGACTATTCCGCCATCAGCACCTATCGCATGGGCAAGACCCAGGCCGAGTACGCCGAGGTGCAGTACCGGCTGCAACTGCAGCAACAGGCCGTGGCGCTGATCGATGCCTATCTGAACGCGCTGCTGGCGCGCGATTCGCTGGATCTGGCCCGGCACCAATTGCGGGCGTACCAGGACATGCTGCACGGCAACGAACGCATGATGGCCCAAGGCGAAGGCACGCGCATCGACATCCTGGAAACCCGCAGCCAGGTGAGCGCCACGCAGTCGGAGCTGGTGGGCTACGAGAACGACCTGGCGGATCGGCTGCGCGAATTGTCCGCGCTGCTGGGGCAGCCGGTTCACGCCGGCGAACTGCTGGCCATCGATCAGCAGGCCATGCTTGCGCCGCTGCCGGACGGCGAGCTGGAGCGGCTGCTGGCCGATTCCCGCGAGCAGAACCCGGAGGTTCAGGCCGCGCGCCTGGCGGTGCGCTACAACGACCTCACGGTGGAGCGCGAGAAGGGCCAGTTCATGCCGCGCGTGTCGCTGTACGCGGCGCATGAGCGCATCGTTTCGGACACCGTCAACAACCGCGGCCGGGACTACAAGACCAACACCATCGGTCTGCAGGTCACCATCCCGCTGTTCAGCGGCGGCTCCAGCTACTACAGCACGCGCCAGGTCTACAACCGGCTGGAACAGGCGCGCTACGAACTCGAACACACCGCCAGCACCACCATCACCACGCTGGAGCAGTACTACCGCGTGTTCAGCACCAGCGCCGAGCGCATACGCACCTTGCGCCAGAACGTGAGCGACGCCACGGCGCTGGTGGACGCCATGCGCAAGAGCGTGGCCGGCGGGGAACGCACCAACACCGACGCCTTGCAGGCCGAACGCCAGTCCTACCAGGCCCGGCAGGCCTTGCTGCGCACCTACGTGGAATGGTTCCAGGCCTACGCCAAGTTGCAGTTCTACGCCGGCAGGTTCTCGGAAGAAGACGTGCTGGTGCTCAACCGGCATTTGCTGACGGAGGTTCGATAAGGGGCCTGGGTGATGCGCCCAGGCGCGGTACCGGGGAATCCCAAGGGTAAACGGAGATGAAGAGGGTTTCTCATGACGGACGCGAGACGAAACGACACACCAATGCGGAACCACGCTCACCCGTATTTATGGACTAAATTATGGACTAAAAAGTCGCGGATACAGGTGGATTTCAGTGGACGTTGCTGGAATGAAAAAAGGGCCTTTCGACCCTGTTTTCAACGACTTACAGACTTCAGTGGATGTCTGTAGATCATAAATTGGAGCGGGAAATGAACCGCATGTTCAGCTACCCCAGCAACCGCTGGATCAAGACGCTGGAGCCCTACCTTCTCTTTGAAGAGGCTCGCACCTGGTTCCATGAGTCAACCTATCGCGACCAGACTTTGCGATCCACCAGCCTGGGCGTACGCCTGAGCGATCAGCGCTACTACAGCCTGGACCTCTCCGTCTCCAAGCCACAGGGGGACCGCAGCCCGCAAAACCCTGCGCGCAAGGTGCGATACGGCCTGGCCCTTACG
>JAEZZU010000072.1 GCA_023418355.1 Pseudomonadota bacterium
GCGCGCGATTATGCCTGCCACGGGTTTTGGATATAAAAATAGCTTCCAGCGCTGATACAGCAAGCGCTGGAAGCTATCAATTCAGAGCTTTGTGTGCTCAGGCTACGCGTTTTTTCAGCAAATGAGCATGCACATTGCCTGCCTTCAGATAGCGGTGCTGCTGCAGACCATAGGCGGCCAGCGCTTCATCATCCCAGGCCTGGGGAGCTTCCAGATAGATAAAACCATCATCTGCCACCGCATGCGCAGCCGCTTTCAGCGCGGGGGCGAAAAGGGCCTCCATGGCAAATGGTGGGTCCAGAAACACCACATGCCACTGTGCAGGGGCACTCTGGTTCAGCGCGGCAATACCGTCGCCACGCTGCACCTGCACGCTTTCTGCCTTGAGCTGCTGGGTCAGACGCTCCAGCTGCTGGGCCAGTCCTGCGTCCTGCTCCACCAGACGTACCTGCACCGCACCACGGGATGCGGCTTCAAAACCCAGTGCGCCTGTGCCTGCAAAGGCATCCAGACAGCGCCAGCCACCCAGATCCTGGCCCAGCCAGTTGAACAGGGTTTCACGCACCCGGTCAGGCGTAGGACGCAAGCCGGGGCGCTGCGCCACGGCCAGTCGCGTGCGGCGCCATTGGCCGCCAATGATGCGCACCACGCCTGCACCACCGCCAGCGGCGGGTTTGGCGGCTTTGCCACCGGTCTTCTTGCCTGCAGCAGCGGTCTGCGCCTCTTCCTGCTGATAGGCCTCACGTCTTCTCAGGCGTGCTTCCAGCGCCAAGGCTTCTTCGATATTGCGATAACTGTTGCGGCCCATTATTTCTTTTCCCCTAACACGACGGTCACCATGCGATCAGGCTGGATCGCACGCTGCATGGCGCTGCGTACCTCATCCACCGTCAGGGCTTCGATCCGGTCGATCCAGTGATCCAGATAGTCCAGGGGCAAATCATTCCACGCGATGTTGGCCACATTGGCCAACAGCTTGCGGTTGCTGTCGATACGCAGCGCAAAGCTGCCGACCAGATTGTCCTTGGCATCACGCAGTTCCTGTTCTGTAGGGCCTTCGGCGATGAACTTTTTCAAGGTGTCCTGGGCCACCTGGCGTGCCTGCTCGGCCTGATCAGGGCGGGTCTGCAGGCCCACGGTAAAGGCACCTGCATGCAGGCCGGGCGAGAAGCTGCTCGACACACCATAGGTCAGGCCGCGCTTTTCACGCACTTCTTCCATGAGGCGGGACACCAGTCCGCCACCGCCCAGAATGTGGTTGCCCACCAGCAGGGCGAAGAAATCCGGGTCATTGCGCTTGATGCCGGGCTGGCCAATCAGCACCTGCGCCTGGGCTGAGGCAAAGGGAATGCGAATGTCTCTGGCAGCCTCCAGCGCAGGCACTTCCTGCACGGCTGGCAGCGGCGCACAGCCCTTGCCATCATCCTTGGGCAGGCGCGAGAGCAGCTGCTGCACCAGCGTATCGGCCTGCGTCCTGTCTACCGCACCCACCACACTGACCTTGGCGCGGCAGGCCTGGAACATGTCGCGGTAGAAGCTCTGCATGGCCTTGGTGTCAATGCGCTGCAGCGATTCGGGCGTGGCACGCTGGCCATAGGGGTGCACACCATACACCGCCTGGGCATAGGCCTTTCCAGCCACCGTGCCAGGGCGGGTGTCAGATTCCGCAATCGCGGCCGACCAGCGCGCGCGCTCACGCTGCCAGATCTGCTCGGGCCAGCTGGGGCTGGCAATCTGGCGCGAGGCCAGCTCCACCGAGCGCTGCAGCAGGGCTGACTCCGTCAGGCTGCGCAGCGAGAATTCAAAGCTGTCTCTGTCGACACTGGCACCAAAGGAAGCGCCCAGATCCGCCCATGCCTCACCCAGTGCGTTTTCGTCCAGTGCGGGCAGCTTGCCTTCTGCCTTCACGCCCTTGTCCAGCATCATGCTGACGGCCGTAGACAGCCCGGCCTGCCCTTGCGGATCGCGGCGTGCACCGGCGTCAAACATCACCTGCACATCCACCATGGGAATGTTGGGGCTTTCCACCAGCCAGACCTGCGCGCCGGATGGCTGCGTCCAGTGCTGGATCGGCAAAATGGCCCACGCGGAATTCATACCAAAACCGGCAACAGCGCCCACCAGCCAAGCGCTGGCAGCTATGTTTTTTACTTTTTTCATGTTCGATCTCAATGCTTGTGGGGGACGGCAACAGCAGGACGTGGGGCTGCATCCAGCGCACGAGGCTGGGGCACCAGCGTGCCGACGGTCAGCTGGTCATCACCAAAGTACTGGCCGGCTACGCGCTGCACATCGGCAGGCGTGACCTGCATCAGCGCATCCAGCAGCAGCTCTTCCGCATTCACAGGCATGCCCATCACCCAGTAGCTGCCCAGGCTTTGCGCCTGGCCCATGACAGAGTCGCGCTCATAGACCTGTGAGGCACGCCACTGCGTCTTCACGCGCTGCAGCTCCGCCTCGGTCACGCCTTCCCGGGCAATGCGCTGCACCTGGGCACGCAGGGCCTGCTCCAGCTCGGTCGTGCTCTTGCCCTGTGCGGGAACGCCTGAGAGGATGAACAGCGCGGGGCCGCGCCCCATCACGCCTGCGGAGCTGCTTGCGCCATCAGCCACACGGTCTTTGCCCTGCACCAGCGCACGTTCCAGGCGTGCACCGTCATAGCCGTCCAGCACGGCAGAGAGCACCAGCAGCGCCAGCGCATCCTTGTCTTCGGCCGTCAGGTTCTGCACATTGCGGATGGAAGGCACGCGGTAGGCCATGGCCACATAGGCCTGCTCCGCGGGTTGCTTCACTTCAATGCGGCGCATGCCCAGCTGGCGCGGCTCCTCGCGGGGCTTGCTGACCGGCGCGGGCCGTGTAGGAATCTTGCCGTAGGTTTCCTCGGCCCACTGGCGTACCTGATCCACATCCACATCACCGGCAATCACCACGGTGGCGTTCTCGGGCACATACCACTTCTGATGGAATGCGCGCACGTCGTCAGGCGTCATGGCCTCCAGATCGCTCATCCAGCCCACCACAGGGCGGCCATAGGGGTTGGCATGAAAGACGGCGGCCGAGAGCTGCTCAAACAGCATGGCGCGCGGATTGTCTTCCGTGCGCATGCGGCGCTCTTCCTTGACCACCTCGATTTCCTTGGTGAACTCTTCGTCCGGCCACTGGTTGTGGGCAAAGCGGT
>JAEZZU010000111.1 GCA_023418355.1 Pseudomonadota bacterium
GAAAAACGCAGCGATGTGTCACGGGTGGTGGTGAAGGAAAACAGGCGGTCGGTCCAGTGGTGTACGGACAGGACGCGTTCTTCGAGGAAAGCACTCATGATGAAACAGATGACAGAGGATGCAAAAACGGGCACGACATGCCCGGGCTTTGAAGCCAGGTGGCGAACCCGCCGAAGCAGCGCGTGCAGCGCAGGAGGGGGTATAGCGGGCTGGCGTTTATGCGAATCAACCGCTTATTGTCGGAGAAATGCGGCGCCACGGGTGAGGATGCGGTCTTTGATTTGATATGGATTAGTAATAAGCACCTAACGAAGCGGCAGGGTTGTGTGTCTTGACAACAAATAATGCTCGCAATTAGCATAAATAGCTACGTACCGTGCAGGAAGCAAGCCCTGCGCATTTTTTTGAGCTATATATACTCAAAATGAGTATTAATAACCAGCGCGTATCCAGCGCTGTGGAGGAAGACATATGCAATGGCGTTGGACCTGGCCTGCCCTGGCGCTGATGGCCGCAGCTCCTGCCTGGTCGGCACAGGACGTGCTCAAGATCGGCGAAATCAACAGCTACAAGGCCATGCCGGCTTTTCTGGAGCCCTACAAAAAAGGCATGGAGCTGGCCGTGGAGCAGATCAATGCCACGGGCGGTCTGCTGGGCAAGCAAGTGGTGCTGGTCACGCGCGATGACAACGGCAACCCGGGCGACGCCGTGCGTGCGGCCGAAGAGCTGTACACGCGCGAAAAAATCGATGTGCTGACCGGCTCTTTCCTGTCGCACGTGGGTATGGCGCTGACCGATTACGCAGGGCAGAAAAAGCGTTTCTTCCTCGCATCAGAGACGCTGACCGACAAGGTGGTCTGGGAGAACGGCAACCGCTACACCTACCGCCTGCGTGGCTCCACCTACATGCAGACCGCCATGCTGGTCGAAGAAGCCAGGAAGCTGGGCAAGAAGCGCTGGGCCATCGTCTATCCCAACTACGAGTACGGCCAGTCGGCCGTCGCCACCTTCAAGAAGCTGATGAAGGAGGCGCAGCCGGACATTGAATTTGTGGCCGAACAAGCGCCCCCGCTGGGCAAGATCGATGCAGGCTCCGTGGTACAGGCGCTGGCCGATGCCAAGCCCGATGCGATCTTTAACGTGCTGTTCTCCGTGGACCTGGGCAAGTTTGTGCGCGAAGGCAATACACGCGGCCTGTTCAAGGACCGCGCCGTGGTCGGCTTGCTGTCGGGTGAACCGGAATACCTCGATGCCCTGCGCCAGGAAGCGCCCGAGGGCTGGATCGTGACCGGCTACCCCTGGTACGCGATCAAAACACCGGAGCACGATGCCTTTCTGAAGGCCTACCAGGCCAAGTTCAAGGACTATCCGCGCCTGGGCACCATCGTGGGCTACAACGCCATCCAATCCTTGGCGGCAGGCATTGAAAAAGCGGGCAGCACCGACACCGAAGCGCTGATCAAAGCTTTCAAGGGCTTGAACGTGGATACGCCTTGGGGCCAGATCACCTATCGCCCGCAGGACAACCAGTCCACCATGGGGGCCTATGTAGGCAAGACCACGTACAGCAAGGACCTGAAGCGCGGTGTGATGGTGGACTTCTACTACGCGGACGGCAAGGACTACCAGCCCTCGGATGAGGTCGTGAAAAAACTGCGCCCTGCCAAGGCCCAGTAAACCCGCCAAGGTTCAAGAAAAATAGCTGCTAGCGCTGATGATTGCTGCGTTTGAAATAGTTTTGTTTTTCAAACCAAGGAGTAACAAGCGCTGGCAGCTATGTTTTTAAAGAAAGCTGCTGTGCAATGAGTGCTTCTGGCCTGCTGGCCCAATTGCTCAACGGACTGGCCAGCGCCTCGTCGCTGTTCCTTGTCTCGGTGGGGCTGTCCTTGATTTTTGGCGTCACGCGCATCATCAATTTTGCGCATGGTTCCTTCTTCATGCTGGGCGCGTACCTCGCGTTTTCCAGCGTGGAAACGCTGGAGCCCGTGATTGGTTTCTGGCCTGCCCTATTGCTCGCGCCCATCGCGTGTGGATTGCTCGGTGCGTTGACCGAAATCGGCCTGCTGCGCCGCATCTACAAAGCACCGGAGCTGTTCCAGTTGCTGGCGACTTTTGCACTGGTGCTGGTCATCAAAGATGCGGCCTTGTGGCTGTGGGGGCCAGAAGAATTATTTGGCCCGCGCGCGGCGGGCTTGGAAGGCTCCCTTGAGATTCTGGGACGCCAGTTTCCAACGTATGACTTGCTCTTGATCGCCGTCGGCCCGCTGGTGCTGCTGGGCCTGCACCTGCTGCTGACGCGCACCCGCTTTGGCACGCTGGTGCGCGCGGCCACGCAAGACCGTGAAATGGTCGGCGCGCTGGGCGTGAATCAGGCATGGTTGTTTACGGCAGTGTTTGCGCTGGGCACGCTGCTCGCAGGCCTGGCTGGAGCGCTGCAATTGCCGCGTGAACCCGCGAGTCTGGAAATGGACATGACCACCATTGGCGCAGCCTTTGTGGTGGTGGTGGTCGGCGGCATGGGCAGCATTCCCGGGGCGTTTGTGGCAGCGCTGTTGATTGCCGAAATCAAGGCCGTGTGCATCTGGCTGGGCGTGCAGGACATTGCGGGCGTGGAAGTCTCTTTTTCCAAGCTCACGCTGGTCGTGGAATTCCTCGTGATGGCTGCCGTGCTGGTCTGGCGGCCCTGGGGCCTGATGGGCAAGCCGCAAGCTCTGTCACGCCACACAGGCGCGCCAGAGCAGCCGCTGTGCACCAGCAACCGCCACAGCGTGCTGGCATGGGCGGCGCTGATTTGCGTGCTGCTGTGCTCGCCCCTGCTGCTACCTGCGGACAACTACGCCACCGTGCTGCTGACGGACATGCTGATTGCTGCGCTGTTTGCGGCCAGCCTGCACTTTATTCTGGGACCCGGCGGCATGCATTCCTTTGGTCACGCCGCCTACTTTGGCCTCGGCGCTTATGGCGCAGCACTGGCCGTGCGTGTACTGGATTTGCCAATGGAAGCCGCGCTGTTCTTTGGTCCGCTGACGGCGGCTGCAGGCGCCTTGCTCTACGGCTGGTTCTGCGTGCGTTTAAGCGGCGTGTATCTGACCATGCTCACACTCGCGTTTGCGCAAATCACGTGGGCCATCGTGTTCCAGTGGGATGGCTTTACCGGCGGCAGCAATGGCCTGACGGGCGTGTGGCCCAGCGAGTGGGCATCGGGCAGTTCGGCGTTTTACTGGCTGGCCTTGGCGCTGTGTGCAGGCGGCATTTATCTGCTGCGCCGCATGCTGTTCTCGCCGCTCGGCTACGCGCTGCGTGCAGCGCGTGATTCGGTCTTGAGAGCCGATGCGATTGGGCTTGATGTACGCCGCATCCAATGGACGGCATTTGTCATCGCAGGTGCCTTCGCAGGCATTGCTGGCGCGTTGTTTGTGTTCTCCAAAGGCAGCGTCGCACCCGATGCGTTGAGTGTGACGAAAAGCGTTGATGGGCTGGTCATGGTGCTGCTCGGCGGCATTCAAACGCTGGCTGGCCCTGTGGTGGGCTCCGCTGTATTCACCTGGCTGCATGACACCGTAGCCCGCAACACCGATTACTGGCGCGCGATGATGGGCGGCATCATGCTCGTGCTGGTGCTGCTGTTCCCGCAAGGCATTGCTGGTTTTGCGCAGCAGGTGCAGGTGTGGTTTGCTGCAAAAAAGAAAGTGCAGGTGGCGCCATGACGGCTTTGCTGCAAGTGCAGAACATCAGCAAATCTTTTGGCGGTGTGCAGGCCGTGCGCGATGTGTCGTTCAGCTTGCATGCCGGTGAAATGCTGGCGCTGATTGGCCCGAATGGCGCAGGCAAATCGACCACCTTCAACATGGTCGGCGGTCAGCTCACGCCGGATGCTGGCAGCGTGCTGCTGCAGGGCGACAACATCGCCGGTCTGGCACCCCGCGCCATCTGGCGCAAGGGTGTGGGGCGCACGTTTCAGATTGCGCAGACTTTTGCCTCGCTCACGGTGGTGGAGAACGTGCAGATGGCATTGCTCTCGCATGACCGGCGGATTTTCAGTTGGTGGCCGCGTGCGGCCCATCACCGCCGCCATGACGCGCTGGCATTGCTGGAACAGGTCGGCATGGCAGCACAGGCCGATCGCGCCTGTTCGGAACTGGCCTATGGCGATGTGAAGCGCGTGGAACTGGCCATTGCCTTGGCGCACGACCCCCAGCTGCTGCTGATGGACGAGCCCACTGCCGGCATGGCCCCCGGTGAGCGCGTGGCGCTGATGCAATTGACGCGAGAACTCGCGCAGCAGCGCCGCATGGGCGTGCTGTTTACCGAGCACAGCATGGACGTGGTGTTTGGCCAGGCAGACCGCGTGGCCGTGCTGGTGCGTGGCAAGTTGTTGGCGCAAGGCACGCCCCAGCAAGTGCGTGAGGATGAGCGCGTGCAGCAAGCCTATTTGGGCACGGGTCTGGTGTTGGAGAAAAACCTATGAACAGCGCGCAAACATTGCTGCAAGTCGAAGGCTTGAACGCCTGGTATGGCGCAGCGCACATCTTGCATGGCGTGTCTTTGAGTGTGGGCCGTGGCGAAGTTGTGGCGCTGATGGGGCGCAATGGCGCGGGCAAATCGACCACGCTCAAATCGATTGCAGGCTTGGTCGAACGCCGCGACGGAAAAACACTTTTCATGGGTGCAGACATCAGCCGCAAGGCCTCGCACCAGATTGCGCGACTGGGGCTGGGTTATGTGCCCGAAGACCGGCGCATTTTCACAGAGCTGACGGTGCTGGAAAACCTCGAAGTCGGCCGCCAGAAAGCACGTCACTGGCCCGGTGGAGAAGCACTGCCGCACTGGACGCCTGAAAAGCTTTTTTCGCTGTTTCCGAACCTGGGCGAAATGCCGCAGCGCCCCGGCGGGCAAATGAGCGGCGGCGAGCAGCAAATGCTCACCGTGGCGCGCACGCTGATGGGGCAGCCTTATGTGGTGCTGCTCGATGAGCCTTCCGAAGGCGTTGCACCGCTGATCGTCGAGCAGATGGCGAAAACCATTTTGCAGCTCAAGGCGCAGGGCATTGGCATTTTGCTCAGCGAGCAGAATCTGCCATTTGCCCAAGTCGTTGCCGACCGCGCCTATGTGCTGGAAAAAGGACAGATTGTGTACAGCGGCGCAATGGCCGATGTGGCGGGCAATGTGGAAGTCCGTCAGCAATATCTGGGCGTGTGAAAACGCCTTTTCAAAAATTGAAGCTACCAGCGCTTGATATTGCTTGTTTTCACTGGTAAAGCAGTGTGAAAGCAAGACTGCATCAGCGCAAGCTGCTCTGATTTTGAAAAGTGATTTGCAAGTGCATGACCAGCACTACGCAAACTTGGTGTGCGCCAAGGATGCCCGTTGTTCAGCCTGTTGCAGCCACTGGTGCAGCTGTGGATAGTCCTCCGCAGGGAACCACGCAGGCAAGCGAAACTGCACATAGGCCAGCGCGACGGCAGTCGCAATCTGGTCCAGCGTGATGTGCGTCTGCACAGGTGCTGAAAGATGTTTTTCAAGTTGCGACAGTGCGCGTGACATCGCAGCCAAACGGCGCTGTCCCATCACACTGGCGTCGGCTGCAGCACCTTCGTGCTTGCGTGCAATCACCACGTTGAATGCCGCTTCCATCAGACCATAGGCCACGCTGGTGCGCGCGAGCACGGGGCCGATCTGCTGCGGTGGAATCAGAGGCGCACCGCTGCCCATGTGGTCCAGGTACTGCGCAATCAATAGCGATTCGGCAATCGCAGTTCCATCGTCCGTGACCAGCACGGGAATGCGCCCCTGCGGGTGCCGGGCGAGCAGTGCGGGGTCGTTGTTCCACGGATCGCACCAGACCAGCTGCAGCTGGTCAGACAGGCCTTTTTCCAGCGCGACAACGCGGGCCACACGGGCAAAGGGAGAAGTGGCGTTCAGAAGGAGTTGCATGGTGGAGGTTCAGAAAAAAATGGAAGCTGCCGGCGCAGATTTCACGGGCGCTGCGGGCATTTTTGTTTGGAAAAAGCCACCAGCACGGCACCGAGCATCAGCGCCAGGCCACCCATCACAAACAGGCTGCGGTAGCTGCCGGTGCTGGCGTAGACATAGGCCATCAGATAGCCCGCCGTGGCCTGCAGCAGCGCAAATGCGGCCGTGGCATAGCCCCACATGCGCTTGTGCTGTGCAGGGCCGATCAACTGCATCAGATAGCCCGAGGTGATGGCCGCCATGCCGGGCGAGAGCGCGCCCACGACAAAGCCTGAAAGTGCATGGCCAGCAAAGCTGGCCCACAGCAGCGGCAGGCCAATGGCCAGCATCTTGAGCGCATAGGCGCAGGTGGTGGTGCGCCACCAGCCCCAGCGCGTGGCGCAAAAGCCCACGCACAGTGGCCCGGCCACGGCACCCAGTCCAAAAAATGCCCACTGCGTGGCGCCATAGGCCGTGCCCAGTTGCAGCTCGCGTGCCAGGTAGTCCACCCAGAACACGGTGTGCGGCACAAAGCCAAAGGCGTCCGTGGTGTAGGCCAGAAACACCAGCACCACCGGCAGCGTCCAGAGCACGACAGCGGGAGCCGGGGTGGACGCTGCGCCGGGCTGCACCGCAATGGGTGCCGGTGCGGGCAGAGCACGCGCGCTGCGCCAGCCCAGCCACAGCGCCAGCACGCAGACCGCACTCAGACCCAGCCATACGGCGCTCAGGCTTTGCTGTGCGAGGCTGGGTACCAGCGTGGCCGAAAGCAGCGCACCCACACCAATGCCGGAAAACATCATGGGCCCCAAGGCCGCACGGCGCTGCAGCGGGGTGGCAGCCATGGCAATCGAGGGCCCCAGCACCATGAGCGCAGCCCCGGCAATACCGGAAATCAGCCGCCAGACAAAGAACACGGCCATGGGCTGGGCCACGCAGCAGGCCGCAAAGCTCAGCGCGACGGCCATCCAGCACAGCACCAGCGCACGCACGCTGCCCAGGCGGTCGGCCAGCGGTGCGGCAGCCAGTGCGCCGATCAGATAGCCCAGCAGATTGGCAGCGCCCAGATAGGCCACCTGTTCACCGCTGAACCAGCCGGCCAGCACCATCTGCGGCATGAGGGCGGTATAGGCAAAACGGGCCAGACCCACGCCGCTGAGGGTGGCGAGAAAGCCGGTCAGAAAAAGAGGAAGTTCAGAGCGTTGAATCACGATGGCCTGGGGAGTGGATGCTGGCAGATTAGGCCCTTGTTTGCATCATGTCCAATGATTCAAAATGAACGACATCATCTTGTTTTGTGATTGACATGCAGCTCAAATCTCTGCGCATCTTTGAAGCCGTCAGCAGCACCGGCAGTTTTGGTGCAGCGGCCCAGCGTCTGCACACCGTGCAGTCCAATGTCACGGCCCACATCAAAAAGCTCGAAGACGAGTTGCAGGTGCAGCTGATCGAGCGCAGCAGCACGCCGGTGCGGCTCACGCCCGCGGGCCACACTTTGCTGCCGCATGCACAGCGCCTGCTGCAGGCGCATGACGCGGCCTGCGCGCTTTTTGCGGGGGATGCGCCGCCATCGGGCCGGTTGCGCATCGGGGCCATGGAAAGTACGGCGGCCCTGCGCCTGCCCAGCGTGCTGGCGCAGCTGTACCAGGACTGCCCGGACATTGATTTGCAGCTGCGCACCGGGCCCTCCGGCGCGTTGCTGGAAGAGTTGCAGCAGGGGTTGCTGGACTGCGCCTTTGTGGCAGGTCAGCCGCCACACCCGCGCTGGTGGTCAAAGGCGGTGTTTCAGGAAGAGCTGGTGCTGGTCAGCCGCACGCCGCTGCAGCAATTGCCTGCGCCTGAAGTGCTGCTGTGCACGCCGTTTCTGGCCTTTCGCCAGAGCTGCAGCTACCGCCAGCGCATCGAGCTGCTGCTGGCCAGCCAGGGCATTACCGGCGCACGCATCATGGAGATGGGCTCGCTGGATGCCATCCTCGGCTGCGTGGCCGCAGGCATGGGCTTTGCACTCATGCCCCATGCGCTGATGCAGACCCAGCGGTCCCGCTTTGCCGTGCATTGCCTGCAGCTGCCTGAGCCGCTGCGCAGCCAGATTGCCGTGATTGATACCTGGCTGGTGGCGCCGGAGCAGGCCGCGTGGTCGCCGCAGTTGCATGCACTGGTGCGCAAGCTGCTGCTGCCCGAGCTTCAACCGGCCTGACGCAGCAGGGCGCGGCGGTACTGCATGGCTTCCGCCACATGGCTGCTGGCAATGCGTTCACTGCCTGCCAGATCGGCAATCGTGCGCGCCACACGCAGGGCGCGGTGCGTGGCGCGGGCCGACCAGCCCAGCTTGTCCGCCGCCTTGCGCAGCAGCTCGGTAGCGGCAGCGTCCAGCTGCGCGTGCTGGTCCAGCGCTTCACCCTGCAGCATCTGGTTGGGGCATTGCTGGCGCTGCAGCGCACGCTCACGCGCCTGCAGCACACGGGCGCGGATGGTGGCGCTGGGCTCGCTGGCTGAGGGTGCCAGCAGCTCCTGCGGCGGCAGCGTGGGCACTTCCACATGCAGGTCAATGCGGTCCAGCAACGGGCCGCTGAGCTTGGCCTGATAACGCGCCACCTGCTCGGGCGTACAGCGACAGGCGCGCTGCGTGCTGCCCCAGAAACCGCAGGGGCAGGGGTTCATGGCGGCAATGAGCTGAAAGCGTGCCGGGAATGTGGTGCTGTGCGCGGCGCGTGCAATGGTGATGCGCCCGGTTTCCAGCGGCTCACGCAGCGCTTCCAGCGCGCTGCGGCTGAATTCCGGAAACTCGTCCAGAAACAGCACACCATGGTGGGCATAGGAAATTTCGCCGGGTCGTGGCGGCGAGCCACCGCCGACGAGCGCCACCGCACTGGCCGTGTGGTGCGGGCTGCCCGTGGGGCGCTGGCCCCAGCGCTCGGGCGCAAAACGACCGCCCACACTGGCAATGGCCGCGCTTTCCAGCGCCTCCTGCTGGGTCATGGGTGGCAGCAAGCCGGCAAAGCGCTGCGCCAGCATGGATTTGCCGCTGCCCGGTGGGCCGACCAGCAGCAGGCCGTGTGCGCCTGCGGCGGCAATTTCCAGCGCACGCCGGGCCTGCAGCTGGCCTTTGACATCAGCCATGTCCAGCAGGTCTGGCACATGCTGCGGCGCCTGTGGCTGCATGCGCTGCCAGCCGGTGGCTGGTGGTATGTCTCTCGTGCTGTCGGGCAGCATCTGCTGCACCACATCCAGCAGATGCTGTGCGCCATAGACCTCGATCTGCGTGGCCCATGCCGCTTCACGTGCACTGTCTGTAGGGAGCACAAAGCGCAGCGGTGGTTGCTGCGCGTCCATGGCCAGTGCCGTCGCCAGCGCTCCGCGCACGGGGCGCAGCTCACCGGACAGGGACAGCTCCCCGGCAAATTCCCAGCCCTGGAGCTTGCGTGCATCGATCTGGCCGCTGGCGGCAAGAATGCCCAGTGCAATGGGCAGATCAAACCGGCCGGAATCCTTGGGCAGATCGGCCGGCGCCAGGTTCACCGTGATGCGCTTGTTGCCGGGGTATTCCAGACCACTGTTGGCAATCGCGCAGCGCACGCGCTCTCGTGCTTCGCGCACTTCCAGATCGGCCAGACCTACGAGATTGAGCGCAGGCAATCCATTGGCCAGATGCACTTCGACGGTGACCTGCGGGGCCTGCAACCCCATCAAGGCGCGGCTTTGTACACACGCCAGAGACATGACGACTTTCCCTCCCTAAATCGGTGCGTTGGCGGTGCCGTACTGGCACATCGGTGGTGCACTGCTTTGGTGCGTTGTTGCGGATGAACGGTAGCGTCAATGGTGTTGGGCGCTGCTGGCACAGGCAAGTCCGCTGGTTGGCACGCTCCCTGCTTAAAGGGCTTGTCACAACACTTTTTACAACTGCCCGCTTCCCGGAGGAACGTCTCATGAAAATGGTGTCAGCCATCATCAAGCCCTTCAAGCTCGACGAGGTGCGCGAAGCACTCTCGCAGCTTGGCGTACAGGGCATCACAGTGACCGAAGTGAAAGGCTTTGG
>JAEZZU010000139.1 GCA_023418355.1 Pseudomonadota bacterium
TCAATGTTCGTGCATCCATCCTCAATCGATTTACCGAGCTGGGTACGCCCCAGACGATGGTCGTGGCATAACTACGTCTGGGGCTGGGGGAGGTTCGGTCTCAAAAAGAGTTGTGCAACAAAGCCGCGCCACTGCAAACAAGCAAGCCGCTTTCTCCGGGAAAAGCGGCTTGCGTGGCAGGCCCATGCTTGAAGAAGCAGTAGCAGAGCCTCTATGGGGCAGCGTGTGGCTCACTGCGCATGCCAAGCGCACGCCACAGCACACTGTATTTCTGCCTAGAACGCCTCCACCGGCATCTGCACACAGGTCATGTCACGTGCGCTGACCACGCGCAGCCATGCGGAGATTTTGGGCAGCTCATAGTGATAAAAATAGCGTGTAGCGCTTATCCTGCCTGCGTTAGCAGCTATAGACAAAGAAGCATCCGCTGCAAGCACCTGGCATGCAATATCCAGCCAGATCCACGCCAGCACCGCGTGGCCAAAGGCCTGCATATAGGGCACGGCATTGGCCAGCGCCTCCTGCGGCTGTCCGGTGGCCCAGGCCGCGCGCGTCGCGGCCTCCAGCGCCTGCAATGCCTGGGTCAGCTCCGTGGCATAGGTACGCAGCTCGGTGTGCGCCATGGCCTGGTCAATGGTGGACTGCATGGTCTGCGCCAGCAGCTGAAAGCCTGCGCCCCCCTGCATGACCACCTTGCGGCCCAGCAAGTCCGCCGCCTGAATGCCGTGCGTGCCTTCGTGGATCATGTTCAGCCGGTTGTCCCGCCAGTACTGCTCCACCGGAAAGTCACGCGTATAGCCATAGCCTCCATGAATCTGGATAGCCAGCGAGTTGGCCTCCAGGCAGTTTTCACTGGGCCAGCTCTTGGCAATCGGCGTGAGCACTTCCAGCAGCAGTTGGGCGCGGGCAGCCTCTTGCGCGTTGCCGGTACGGCCTTCATCGACCAACCTGGCGCAGTACAGGTTCAGCGCCAGCGCGCCTTCGCAGTACGCCTTTTGCGCCAGCAGCATGCGCTTGACATCGGCGTGCGCAATGATAGGCACCTGCGGGCTGGTAGCGTCCTTGCCGCCCTCCGTCATGGGGCGCCCCTGGGGCCGGTTCTTGGCGTATTCCAGGCTGGCGTAGTAACCGGCCAGACCCAGCATGGTCGCCGCCATGCCAATGCCGATGCGGGCCTCATTCATCATGTGGAACATGCACTTGAGGCCTTCATGCGGCTTGCCCACCAGATAGCCGATGGCGCCCGCCTGGCCACGCACTGGGTACTTGCCTTCGCCAAAGTTCAGCAGCGTATTGGTCGTGCCCCGCCAGCCCAGCTTGTGGTTCAGGCCCGCGAGCGCCACATCGTTGCGTTCGCCCGTGAGCTGGCCGTCGGTGTCCACCAGCTGCTTGGGCACGATGAACAGCGAGATGCCCTTCACGCCGGGAATGAGCTTGCCATCGGGGCCGGGAATCTTGGCCAGCACCAGATGCACGATGTTTTCGGTCAGCTCGTGGTCACCCGAGCTGATCCACATCTTGTTGCCCCGCAGGCGATAGCGTGCACCGAGCGGATCGCGCTCAAAGTCCTCCCCATCAGGTTCCGCACGCGTGAGGATGTCGCTCAGGCTGGAGCCGGCCTGTGGCTCGGACAGCGCCATGGTGCCCGCCCAGCGGCCGTTGAATTCGTTGTCGGCAAACACCTGCTGCTGGATTGGCGTGCCATGCACGCGCAGCAGATTGGCATTGCCCACGGTCAGCAAGTTCGAGCCAATGCTGATGCTGGCACAGGCAAAAAAGCTGTTGGCCGCCGCTTCCACCACATAGGGCAGCTGCATGCCACCGTGCTCATAGGGCTGAGCGGCGCTGAGCATGCCGCTGTCTGCATAGGCTTTGCGTGCTTCGTAAGTGCATGCGGGCAGGATGACTTTTTCGCCATCAAACGCAGGCTCCTGCGTATCTACCGTGCGATTGAAAGGTGCGTACTTTTCACGGGCAATGCGCTCACAGGTGTCCAGCACCGCCTCAAAGGTTTCACGGCTGTGGTCTGCGTAATAGGCGCGGCTGGTCAGCTGCTCGACCTGCAGCCAGTCGTAGATCAGAAATTCCAGGGTTGAACGCAGTGGAGACATAATTTGGATCAAATTGGCCTCTAACGCTGATGCAGCAAGCGCTAGCAGCTATGTTTTTTGGAAATTCAGGGCGGTAAAAAAGCCACCTGTCCTCCACACGAGGCAGGCGGCTTCAGCAAGGCTGGCAACAGCGCAATCTCTGCGGCTTACAGCACTTCAAATACGCCTGCCGCACCCATGCCGCCCCCAATACACATGGTCACGCACACGCGCTTGGCGCCACGGCGCTTACCTTCGATCAGGGCATGGCCGGTGAGGCGCTGTCCCGACAGACCATAGGGGTGACCCAGTGCAATTGCACCGCCATTGACGTTGAGCTTCTCGTTGGGAATACCCAGCTTGTCGCGGCAATAGATCACCTGCACGGCAAAGGCTTCGTTCAACTCCCACAGGTCAATGTCATCGACGCTCAATCCCAGCTTTTTGAGCACCTTGGGCACGGCAAACACGGGGCCGATGCCCATTTCATCGGGCTCGCAGCCCGCAACGGCAAAGCCCAGGAAACGGCCCAGTGGCTTGAGGCCATGCTTGGCCGCATAGTCCTCATGCACCAGCACACAGGCACCGGCACCGTCGGAGAACTGGCTGGCGTTGCCCGCGGTAATCAGCCCGCCGGGCAAGGCGCTGCGCAGACCGGAGATGCCTTCCTTGGTCGTACCCTCACGCGTGCCCTCGTCCTTGCTGACCGTGACTTGCTTGGTGGTCAGCCCCATGAGCTTGTCGGCCACACCCATGGTCACGGTGATCGGTGCAATTTCGGCATCAAACAGGCCTGCTGCCTGCGCAGCGCAGGCCTTTTGCTGGCTGGCAGCGCCGTACTCGTCCATGGCGTCGCGCGTGATGCCATAGCGCTTGGCAACCTGCTCGGCCGTCTGCAGCATGTTCCAGTAAATCTCGGGCTTCATGGCCACCAGTTCCGGGTCCTCAGCCATATGGCGGTTGGCTTCCTGCTGCACGCAGGAAATGCTCTCCAGCCCCCCCGCTACCAGCACCTCGTTTTCACCAGCGATGATGCGCTGCGCCGCCAGTGCAATCGATTGCAGGCCCGAGGAACAGAAGCGGTTGATGGTCAGGCCAGAGGTCGTCACCGGCAGCCCGGCACGCATGGCGATCAGGCGCGCCACATTGCCGCCCGTGGTGCCTTCAGGCATGGCCATGCCCATGATGACGTCTTCCACGGCTGCGCCTTCAATGCCTGCGCGCTGCACGGCGTGCGAAACCGCATGGGCGCCCAGCGTGGGGCCGTAGGTCATGTTGAATGCGCCCTTCCAGCTCTTGGTCAGCGGGGTGCGCGCGGTGGATACGATCACTGCGGAGGTCATGAATTCAATCCTTCCAGTCTTGCTGGCTGCTGCCGGGGCAGTGCCCCGGGCAGCGCGCCGTTATGTCGAGAAATGGGGCGTCTTGCGGCACGCATCAGGCAAAGCGCTGGCCTTGTGCCGCCAGTCGCGCCAGCAGCGGGGCTGGCTGCCAGAACTGCGCATCGTCATGCGGGTTCTGGGCAAAGCGCTCCATGGCGCGCACCACATTGATCAGGCCCAGCTCGCTGGCGTAGTGCATGGGGCCGCCGCGGTAGATGGGGAAGCCATAGCCGGTCAGATACACCATGTCGATGTCGCCTGACTTACTGGCAATGCCCTCTTCCAGAATGTGTGCGCCCTCATTGACCAGCGAGAACACCAGGCGCTGCACGATCTCTTCATCCGAAATCTTGCGCGGCGTAATGCCCAGCGCGGCGCGATGCTGCTCAATCATGTCCAGCACTTCCTGGCTGGGAATGGCATCGCGCTTGCCCGCTTCATAGTCGTACCAGCCCTTGCCAGTTTTCTGGCCATAGCGGCCCATTTCGCACAGCAGGTCCGCGGTCTTGCTGTACTTCATATGGGGCTTTTCGACATAGCGGCGCTTGCGGATGGCCCAGCCAATATCGTTACCCGCCAGGTCACCCATGCGGAACGGCCCCATGGCAAAGCCAAACTTCTCGATGGCCTTGTCCACCTGCTGGGGCGTGGCGCCCTCTTCGATCAGGAAACCGGCCTGGCGGCTGTACTGCTCGATCATGCGGTTGCCGATAAAGCCATCGCACACACCGGAAACCACGGCGGTCTTCTTGATCTTCTTGGCCAGTTGCATCACGGTGGCCAGCACATCCTTGGCCGTAGCCTTGCCGCGCACCACTTCGAGCAGCTTCATCACATTCGCAGGGCTGAAGAAGTGCATGCCCACCACGTCCTGCGGGCGACTGGTGAAGGCGGCGATCTTGTCCACGTCCAGCGTCGAGGTGTTGGAGGCCAGAATCGCTCCGGGCTTGGCAATGGCATCGAGCTGCTTGAACACGGTTTCCTTGACGCCCAGCTCCTCAAACACGGCCTCGATGATCAGGTCGCAGTCCTTGAGCGCGTCATAGCTCAGCGTGGTGGACAGCAAGGCCATGCGCTGCTCGTACTTGTCCTGCTTGAGCTTGCCCTTCTTGACCTGCGCCTCGTAGTTCTTGCGGATGGTGGCAATGCCACGGTCCAGCGCTTCCTGCTTCATCTCCAGAATGGTCACGGGAATGCCCGCGTTCAGGAAGTTCATGCTGATGCCGCCCCCCATGGTGCCTGCGCCGATCACGCCGACCTTCTTGATCTCGCGCACTGGGGTGTCGGCGGGCACATCGGCAATTTTGGAGGCTGCACGCTCTGCCATGAACAGATGGCGCAGCGCACGCGACTCGGGCGTCCACATCAGATTGACGAACAGCTCGCGCTCGTAGTCCAGGCCGTCCTGGAACTTGCGCTTGGTGGCAGCTTCCACCGCGTCCACGCACTTGAGCGGTGCGGGATAGTTCTTGGACATGGCCTTGACCATGTTGCGTACAAAGCCAAAGTAGGCATCGCCCTTGGGGTGTGCGCACTTGCGCTCGCGCACCAGCGGCAAGGCCTCGTTGCTGGCCGCATGGCGCTCCCCCACGTCCTGGGCATAGGCCAGTGCTTCCGCCGCCAGGTGCTCGGCGCTGGAAGCCATTTTGTCGAACAGCTTCTGGCCGGGAATCATGGCCAGCATCTCACTCTTGATGGTTTCGCCGCTGACGATCATGTTCAGCGCGGGCTCCACACCAATCGCGCGTGGCAGGCGCTGCGTACCACCGGCACCAGGCAGCAGGCCCAGCTTCACTTCCGGCAGCGCCACATTCGTGCCGGGAGCAGCAATGCGGTAGTGGCAACCCAGCGCCAGCTCCAGACCGCCGCCCATGCACACGCTGTGAATCGCGGCGATCACAGGCTTGGCCGAACGCTCCAGCTGCGCAATCACGGTGTGCAGATTGGGCTCCTGCAAGGCGGCTTCCTTGCCAAACTCCTTGATATCTGCGCCCCCCGAAAAGGCCTTGCCCGCCCCGGTGATCACAACGGCCTGCACCGCCGCATCGGCATTGGCGCGGGTCAGGCCGTCAAGCACTGCCTGGCGGGTTGACAGCCCCAGGCCATTGACCGGGGGATTGTTGAGCGTAATTACGGCCACATTGCCGTGTACCTTGTATTCAGCCGTCATGGCTTGTCTCCTCGGTGTCGTAGCTTGGCAAAAAAGAACGTGCGTTCGCGGACCATTCTAGGAAGCGCCTGTGGCGCACACCATCGAAGCTTGCCCTAGCTTTGTCCTCTAAGGGACAGCCCATGTTTGTGCCATGTCAGCCCATGAGCAGTTGCGTGAGAGCCATCAGGAATCCGACGAACGGTCGGCCCAGCCATGGCCGATGGCACCGTTCTTGCACCAGGCAGCACAACCGCCCTGTACACCGGCAGGCGTGCGGTTTGTGGCTGCAAAAAAACGCTAGTGCAAACCATGAACAGGCGTTTGGCTGCTGGCCCAACAATGTGCGATGCGCTGACTCACATTGGTGCAAAACCTCATCAACATTGGAGGCTGACTCTATGCAACGTAAAACTTTCATTCGCCTGAGTACCTCATGGGCAGCGGCTGCCATGCTGGGCATGGCATCGCTGAGTGCCACTGCGGCAGAAACCGTGCTCATCGGTGTACCAATTCCGATGACCGGCCCCAACACCCAGTACGGCGATGAAGTCAAAGCTGGTTTTCTGACCGCCGTTGAGACCCTGAACGCCGCTGGCGGCAACATCCAGTACAAGGCCGAGTTCATTGACGATGCCTGCGAACCCAAGCAAGCCGTCCCGGCGGCCAACCGCGTGGTGACCTCGGGTGCCAAGTTCGCCGTGGCCCATGTGTGCTCGGGCGTGACCGTGCCGGCCTCCAAGATCTATGAGCAGGAAGGCATTGTGGCCATCACCCCCGGTGCGACTTCGCCACTGGTGACCGACACGCTCAACGGCCACCACTTCTTCCGCACCATTGGCCGTGACGACCAGCAAGGCCCCTTTGCCGCCAAGTTCATCGCCGAAAAGCTCAAGCCCAAAGCCGTGGCCGTGCTGCATGACAAGCAGACCTATGGTTCCGGCGTGGCCTCGCACGTGAAAAACACGCTGGAGAGCCTGAACGTGCCTGTGGTGATGTATGACGGCATCAATGCGGGTGACAGCGACTACTCCGCCGTGATCACCAAACTCAAGGCCAACAAGGTGGACTTCGTGTTCTTTGGCGGCTACTACCCCGAAATGGGCCTGCTGCTGCGCCAGGCTAAGGAACAAGGCTTGAAAACCCAGTTCATGGGTCCTGAAGGCACCTTCAACCAAGACCTGATCGACATCGCCGGCCCCGCCGTGGAAGGCATGATGTTCACCTTCCCTGCTGACTTCAGCGAACGCCCCGAAAACCAGGGCGTGGTGGAAGCCTTCAAGAAGGCCAATCGCTCCGCCAACGGTGCCTTCCAGATGCCCGCCTATGCCGCCGTGCAGGTGCTGGACACCGCCATCAAGGCTGTAGGCCCTGACCCCAAAAAAGTGGCTGACTACCTGCACGACAACACCTTTGACACCGTGATCGGCAAGGTGGCCTATGACAAGAAGGGCGACCTGAAGGACTTTGAGTTCGTGGTCTTCCAGCTGGACAAGGACGGCAAGCGCACTGCGCTGAAATAAGCCGCCATGCCAACATGCAAAGAGCACCCACGGGTGCTCTTTGTTATGGAACAGATTCCTGAAAAAGGAGCTGCTTGCGCTTTCAAATACTGGGTTTCAAATAGATATCAAACTGAAACCCAACAAATACAAGCGCAAGCAGCTCTCTTTTTTATACCTCCAGCCACTCCTTGCGAATGTGCTGGTTGGCCTTGAGGGTCTCCGGCGTGCCATCAAACACGATGGCGCCGTGGCCCATGACCAAGGCGCGGTCCGAGATACGCATGGCAATCGTGAGCTTTTGCTCAATCAGCAGCACGGAGACACCGCGCTCCTTGATCTTCTGCAGGTACTCGCCCACCAGTTCCACGATCTTGGGCGCCAGCCCTTCGGTCGGCTCGTCAATGATGATGAGGTCCGGGTCCCCCATCAGCGTGCGGCACAGCGTCAGCATCTGCTGCTCGCCGCCGGACATCACGCCCGCTTCAGTGTGCTGGCGCTCCTTCAGGCGCGGGAACATGGCGTACATGTCGTCAAAGCTCCAGCGGCTGCCCTTGCCCCGTCCTTTCTGGCCCAGCAGCAGGTTCTGGTGCACGGTCAGGTTCGGGAACACGTCCCGGCTTTCCGGCACATAGCCAATGCCCAGGTGCGCTACCTCAAAGGCTTTCTTGCCGTGCAGGGCCTGGCCTTTCCAGCGCAGCTCGCCCTCCCAGTTCACCAGCCCCATGATGGCCTTGGCGGTCGTGGAGCGCCCGG
>JAEZZU010000148.1 GCA_023418355.1 Pseudomonadota bacterium
CGCCATGCCCGTGACCAGCATGGGGTTGAGGTTGGCACGCGCAGCGTAGATGGCAGCGGTGTAACCGGCAGGGCCGGAGCCCAGGATCAGAACTTTGGCGTGTTGGTTGGTGGACATGTTGCTTTTCTAAGAAGATGCTGCGCATTTGGCGCAACACGGTTGAACACACGGGCCTGCCCAGATGCAGGCCTTGTGGTGGCTTGCATGGGATAGGCAGGCATTGTAGAAAGCTGGCGGAGTCCCTGCGGCGCATGCCTGTAAACACAGGCTGTCTGCGACAGGGAACTGCCAGCCTGTTGAGCCATGGCAAGCGGTGCGCAGACAGAGGTGTGGGCGCATCGTCTGTCAGACAGCGCCCCAGATGTTGCAAGTGCTTGCACTGGCGTTGCAACCGTTTGTGTAGTGAGCAGCGAGCCTAAGGTAAGCTCCCGCCTGCGTATGACTTATTCCTCGAATGCATTGAATGCCAATTCTTCACCATCCGCGCCCAAATATGGCCTGGCGCGGTTTGGTCATGAGATCTGCCTGATTGCGGGTGCTCTGGGATTGCTGTTCTGGCTGTTGGCCATGTTGAGCTATTCCGGCACGGACCCTGCATGGTCTACCTCGGGCAGCAGTGATGGCAGCGTGGTCCATAACTGGCTGGGTCGCTCGGGTGCCTTGCTGGCAGATGCCTGTTATTTTGGTTTTGGCATGTCCGCGTGGTGGCTGCTGCTGATCGCCGGCTACACGCTGGCCTGTTCGGCGCTGCGCTGGGTGCGCGGGCAGAGCATGCTGATTACCCCTGTGCGTGAGCGCATGAAGTGGTGGCTGGGCCTGGGCCTGCTGCTGGCTGTGAGCTGCATGCTGGAATGGTCACGCCTGTACCGTTTTGAAGACCTGCTGCCAGGCCATGCAGGTGGTGTGCTGGGCTATGCGCTGGGCGTGGGGGCGGTGCGCTGGCTTGGTTTTACCGGCTCGGGTCTGATTGGCATTGTGCTGATGGTGCTGGCGCTGGCCCTGGTGTTCCGCTTTTCATGGGGCAGCGTGGCAGAAAAGCTGGGGGCAACCATTGAAGCGGCGGTGCGCCTGAACAAGCAAAAGCGCGAAAAGATCAAGGACACGGCCGAAGGCCGCAAGGCCGCGCGTGAGCGTGAAAAAGTGGTGCAGGAAGAGCGCCAGGAACTCGATGACGTGCACCAGCACGAGCCGGTGCTCATCATCACGCCCACGGCTGCGCCTGCTGCTCCCAGTGAGCGTGTGCTCAAGGAGCGCCAGAAGCCGCTGTTCCAGGACTCGCAGATGCAGGACGGCCACCTGCCGCAGATTGATCTGCTCGATGCCCCTCCCGTCAAGCAGGAAACCGTAGCACCTGAGACGCTGGAGATGACCAGCCGCCTGATCGAGAAAAAGCTCAAGGACTTTGGCGTGGAAGTGCGCGTGGTGCAGGCCACGCCTGGCCCTGTGGTCACCCGCTACGAGATTGAGCCTGCCACGGGCGTGAAGGGCTCGCAGATTGTGAACCTGGCCAAGGACCTGGCACGGTCGCTGTCGCTGGTGTCCATTCGCGTGATCGAAACTATTCCCGGCAAGAACTACATGGCGCTGGAGTTGCCCAACGCCAAGCGCCAGTCGATTCGCCTGTCGGAAGTGCTGGGCTCGCAGGTCTACCACGAGGCCAAGAGTCTGCTGACCATTGGTCTGGGCAAGGACATCGAAGGCAAGCCTGTGGTGGCCGACCTGGCCAAGATGCCGCACGTGCTCGTCGCGGGCACCACCGGTTCCGGCAAGTCCGTGGGTATCAACGCCATGATCCTGTCGCTGCTGTACAAGGCCGACCCCAAGGATGTGCGCCTGCTCATGATCGACCCCAAGATGCTGGAAATGTCGGTCTACGAAGGCATTCCACACCTGCTGGCGCCCGTGGTGACTGATATGAAGCAGGCCGCCAATGGCCTGAACTGGTGCGTGGCGGAGATGGAGCGCCGCTACAAGCTCATGTCCAAGCTGGGTGTGCGCAATCTGGCGGGCTACAACGCCAAGATCAGCGAAGCCAAGGCCAAGGGCGAGAGCATTGGCAACCCCTTCAGCCTGACGCCGGAGCAGCCTGAGCCGCTGGACCGTCTGCCGCACATCGTGATCGTCATCGACGAGCTGGCTGACCTGATGATGGTGGTGGGCAAGAAGATTGAAGAGCTGATTGCCCGCCTGGCGCAAAAGGCACGTGCTGCGGGTATCCATTTGATTTTGGCCACGCAGCGCCCCAGCGTGGATGTGATTACCGGCCTGATCAAGGCCAACATCCCCACGCGCATTGCCTTCCAGGTCTCGTCCAAGATCGACAGCCGCACTGTGCTGGACCAGATGGGCGCCGAGAGCCTGCTGGGCATGGGCGACATGCTCTACATGGCCAGCGGCACCGGGCTGCCGATCCGCGTGCACGGCGCGTTTGTATCGGACGATGAAGTCCACCGCGTGGTGAGCTATCTGAAGGAGCAGGGCGAGCCTGACTACATCGACGGCGTGCTGGAAGCGGCCGCCTCCGAAGAAGGTGGCGTGGACGGCGATGGTGAAGCGGGCGGTGAGCGCGACCCCATGTATGACCAGGCCGTGGAAATTGTGCTGAAAGACCGCAAGGCCAGTATTTCCTACGTCCAGCGTAAGCTGCGCATTGGTTACAACCGCTCGGCCAATCTGCTGGAGCAGATGGAAAAGGCAGGGCTGGTCAGCTCGCTGACGGCCAGCGGCCAGCGCGAAGTGCTGGTGCCCGCACGGCCGGATTGAAGAGAAAGACAGTTGTCATGAAAAAACAAAGCATTGGCGCATTTGCGCTGCTGGGCCTGCTGCCACTGGCAGTCTGGGCCGACGGGCTGCAGAGCCTGGAGCAATTCATGCGCACGGCCAAGGCCGGGCAGGCGCAGTTCACGCAGACCGTGACGGCCCCTGCCAAGGAAGGCGAGGCAGCGCGCAGCAAGGTCAGCAGCGGCAGTTTTGAATTTCAGCGCCCCGGCCAGTTCAAGTTTGTCTATACCAAGCCTTTTGAGCAGACCATTGTGGCGGACGGGCACAACGTCTGGCTGTATGACGTGGACCTGAACCAGGTCACCCAGCGCAAGCAGGCCGATGCCCTGGGCAGCACGCCTGCGGCCGTGCTGGCTTCTGCCAGTGATGTGGGGGCGCTGCAGAAAACCTTCAGCCTGAAGGCCTTGCCTGCTGCGGATGGTCTGGAGTGGGTGGAGGCTCAGCCCAAGGTGGCAGACAGCCAGCTCAAGAGCGTGCGCGTAGGCTTTCAGGGGCATACGCTGGCAGCCATGGACATTCTGGACAGCTTTGGCCAGCGTTCCGTGATCCGCTTTGAGCAGATGCAGGTGCTGCCTTCCTTGCCTGCGGCGAACTTCCGCTTTGAGGTGCCCGTGGGTGCCGACATCGTGCAGCAATAAAAAAGCCCAATGCTTTTAAATCAATAGCTGCCAGCGCTTTGTTTGAGATAGTTTCAGATGGTTTTTTGTCTGAAATGCTTTAAACATCAGCGCTGGCAGCTTTTATTTGCATAGCGCGCAATAAAAAAGCCCTGCGGATGGCATGTCCGCAGGGCTTTTTTGCTGAAGAGGCAGCTTGGTGTGCTTAAGCCTTGGCAGGCACGGCGCGAACGCGGTCCAGCACGCCGGCCACCACCATGACCAGCAGCACGGGCACCAGCCAGCCCAGGCCCACTTCGCTGCCGGGCAGCGAGGCAAACACCTCAGGAACGTTGAGGCCCGCAGCCTTGGCACCATCGACCAGACCAAAGATCAGCGCAGCGCTCATCACGGGGATGAACACGCGGGGCTTGTGGCGCCACAGCCTGGACAGCAGTCCCAGCGCAATCAGTGCAATGGCCACGGGGTAGATCATCACCAGCACAGGCACGGCCACGGCAATCAGCTGGGCCAGGCCCTGGTTGGCCACGGCAGCGCAGAACACCGACATCACCACCACCACGGTGCGGTACTTCACGCCCAGCAGTTGGCTGAAGTAGGTCGAGCAGGCGCTGACCAGGCCCACGCCCGTGGTCAGGCAGGCCAGCAAAATCACGGCTGCCAGCAGCACGATGCCGCCTGTGCCAAAGGTGCGCTCCACATAGATGGTCAGAATCTGCACACCGCTGGCGTCTGCGGGCACGGTGGTGCCGCTCATGGCGCCCAGGTAGATCAGCGAGACATAGACCAGACCCAGACCCAGCGCGGCAATGATGCCGGCATAGATGGTGTAGCGTGTGTGCAGACGGGTGTCGGTCACGCCAGCGGCCTTGATGGAGGCCACGATCAGAATGCCAAAGACCAGCGATGCCAGCGCATCCATGGTCTGGTAGCCCATCAGAAAGCCTTGTGCCAGCGCTTTGCTTGCTGCGTCATAGGTCGCGGCTGGGGCTGTGATGTCACCCGCAGGTGCCATGAAGGCCGCAATGCCCAGAATGGCCAGCACGGCAATCAGCGCGGGGGTGATGATCTTGCCGATGTTGTCCATCAGGCGGCCGGGGAACAGCGCCAGCACCATCACCAGCAGGAAGTAGCCAATGGTGAAGATCAGCAGCGCTTCGGGCGTATTGCCGGTGAAGGGGGCCATGCCCACTTCAAACGACACGGTGGCCGTGCGCGGTGTGGCAAAGAAGGGGCCAATGGTCAGGTAGATGGCCAGGCCCATCAGCGTGCCAGCCAGCTTGCCAATGGGGTGGGTCAGGGTGTCCAGACCACCGCCTACGCGTGCCAGCGCAATGTCGCCCAGCAGCGGCAGGCCCACGGCTGTCAGCAAAAAGCCCAGCGCTGCCGACCACTGGAATTCACCAGCAGCCAGACCTACGCTGGGAGGGAAGATGATGTTGCCAGCGCCGAGAAACAGCGCGAATGTCATGAATCCGAGGGCAATGATGTCCCGCGTCTTGAGTGTTTTCATACGAAAAACCGAAATACCTCAGCAACCGCGGCACCGTGGTGCTGCAGTCTGGTGTTAGAACAAGCGACGATTCACGGACTTTGTGAGCGCAGCGCAATTGGCTGCACGCAGAAGGCAGTCCGCTGGCTCTCAGATGCGTTGCAGTCGAGGGTCGCAGCGACTGCAAGCGAAGCAGGGAAGATTCGTGCCGTTTAAGCTTGTGGCTTGCGGAACGAACAAGCAGTGTTGTTGGGCGGTGGTGGTAGCCATCGCGCAAAACATGCAAAGATCCGATGAAACACTGATTCTGCACCATATAAACATCTGTTATATGGCGACTTTTGTAATACCCCGTAAGAACGAGGCTGATTTGCGTGATATCAAAGCCGATGGCTTGCACCAACCCCTTCCCGAGCGCCTGCGTCCCCGCCATCTGAGCGAGGTGGTCGGCCAGCAGCACGTGCTGGGTGAAGGCATGCCGCTGCGGCTGGCGTTTGAGTCCGGCCGTCCCCACAGCTGCATCCTCTGGGGGCCTCCGGGGGTGGGCAAGACCACGATTGCGCGCCTCATGGCCGATGCCTTTGATGCGCAGTTTCTGACCATCAGCGCCGTGCTCGGTGGCGTCAAGGACATTCGCGAAGCCGTGGAAAAGGCCGAAGCCGCGCGCAGCGGTCTGATGCCGCAGCCCACCATTGTGTTTGTGGACGAAGTGCACCGCTTCAACAAAAGCCAGCAGGATGCCTTTTTGCCGCATGTGGAAAGCGGGCTGTTCACCTTTATTGGCGCGACCACGGAGAACCCGTCGTTTGAGGTCAACTCCGCCCTGCTGTCGCGCGCAGCGGTCTATGTGCTGCAGAGCCTGACGCCAGAAGATTTGAAGCAAATTGTGGCCAAAGCGCAGGCGCTGCAAGCGGTTCCAGCTATTGAAGATGAAGCGCTGGAACGCCTGATTGCCTATGCGGATGGCGACGCACGCCGCCTGCTCAATACGCTGGAGACGTTGTCCATCACCGCCGAGCAGGCTGGGGTGGCAAGCATCACCGATGCCTGGCTGCTGCAGGTGCTGGGTGAGCGCATGCGCCGCTATGACAAGGGCGGCGAGCAGTTCTATGACACCATCAGCGCCCTGCACAAGTCCGTGCGCGGCTCAGACCCCGATGCCGCGCTGTACTGGCTGTGCCGCATGCTCGACGGTGGCGCTGACCCACGCTACATGGCGCGGCGCATTGTGCGCATGGCCTGGGAAGACATTGGCCTGGCCGATCCGCGCGCCATGCAGATTGCCAATGATGCAGCCACCACCTATGAGCGCCTGGGCAGCCCCGAAGGGGAGCTGGCGCTGGCGCAGGCCGTGATTTATCTGGCCGTGGCACCCAAGAGCAATGCGGGCTACAAGGCCTACAACCAGATGAAGGCACTGGTCAAAACCGAGGGCACACGCCCTATCCCCATGCACCTGCGCAATGCACCAACCAAGATGATGAAGGACATGGACTGGGGCAAGGGCTACCGCTATGCGCACGACGAACCCGAGGCCTTTGCGGCGGGTGAGGACTACTTCCCCGAGGGCATGGAGAACCCGCGCTTTTATCAGCCCGTGCCGCGTGGGCTGGAGATCAAGATTGGGGACAAGCTGGCCCATCTGCAGCAGCTCAATGCACAGTCAGCGCAGCAGCGCAAACCCAAGGGCTGAGTGTAGGGCGCTGAAGCAGGCATATGTTGCAGCGCACCAACAGCCTGAAAGCTGGAATGATTCC
The DNA here is from genome assembly GCA_023418355.1 of Pseudomonadota bacterium. Classification (GTDB taxonomy): domain Bacteria; phylum Pseudomonadota; class Gammaproteobacteria; order Burkholderiales; family Burkholderiaceae_C; genus Comamonas. The sequence continues at coordinate 6,648 of JAEZZU010000148.1, forward strand.
CTCAGGGGAATAAGCTTATGTGCATAATTCATCAGCGAATCTTATGAAGCTGGCACTTACATAGCCCTTTTCGGGTTTAGGTGTTGTCACAGAAATGTCATAAAAAATTCATCCAATCTTCATGCGGTTGTCATGGAGAATTTCTGCAGTTCCATGCACCTGTAACGAGCGCCACGTGTTGGCGCTTTTTGCAAAACCTGGTCGGCAAGGCACTTTTTCCTGCGCGCTTGCCGCACAACCAAATATTTCAGCAGCCTACGCTTCATGGTGGCGAGGCTGCTTAACTTCTACCTGCACATCATCTTTGGGGAATGTCCATGCTGTTTGGCAAACTCTTGCCGCGCGAAGGCAACTTTTTTGAAATGTTCAACCAACATGCGGATCGCATCGTTGAAGCTGCTCGCGCGTTCTCGCAGCTGGTCGCAAACTACAGCGACCCGCACCTGCGCGAGAAGTACATCAGCGATGTGGACAACGCAGAGCGCGCGGCAGACCGTGTGACGCACGAAGTCACCAAGACGCTGCACCAGACCTTCATCACACCGCTGGACCGCGAGCACATCCACAGCCTGATCAACGGCATGGATGACGTGGCTGACCTGATCCAGGACTCGGCAGAAGCCATGGCGCTGTACGACATCCGCAGCATGAACGAGGAAATCCACCGCCTGACCGACCTGAGCGTCAAGTGCTGCGAGCGCCTGAGCGATGCGGTCAAGCTGCTGGGCAATATTGCAGACCCCCACAATGTGGAAGCGGCCATCAAGACCTGCGAAGAAATCGACCGTCTGGAGTCTGATGCCGACCGCGTGCTGCGTGCCGCCATGAGCAAGCTGTTCCGCGAAGAAGCCGACGTGCGCGAGCTGATCAAGCTCAAGGCCGTGTACGAGCTGATGGAAACCATCTCCGACAAGTGCGAAGACGTTGCCAACATCATCGAGGGCATCGTCCTCGAAAACTCCTGATTGACCCGCACAGAGACTCCTGATCATGGAAACCGTACAAGCTGCCCTGTGGGTGGTCATTCTGCTGGTGGCAATGGCGCTGATTTTCGACTTCATGAACGGGTTTCATGATGCGGCGAACTCCATTGCAACCGTTGTCTCTACGGGCGTTCTCAAACCCACGCAGGCCGTGGTCTTTGCAGCGTTCTTCAACTTTGTGGCGATTTTTGTCTTCCACCTGAGCGTGGCTGCGACGGTGGGCAAGGGCATTGCAGACCCGGGCATTGTGGATACGCACGTGGTGTTCGGCGCACTGGCCGGTGCCATCGTGTGGAACCTGATCACCTGGTACTACGGCATTCCATCGAGCTCTTCGCATGCCCTGATCGGCGGCATTGTGGGCGCCGTGATTGCCAAGGCCGGCACAGGTTCGCTGGTGGCCAGCGGCATTCTGAAGGTGGTGGCATTCATCTTTATCTCGCCACTGCTGGGCTATCTGTTTGGCTCCATCATGATGGTGATCGTGGCCTGGCTGTTCCGCCGCGCACGCCCCAACAAGGTGGACAAGTGGTTCCGCCGTCTGCAGCTGGTATCTGCCGGTGCCTATTCGCTGGGCCACGGTGGCAACGACGCGCAAAAGACCATCGGCATCATCTGGCTGCTGCTGATTGCCACGGGCTACGCATCGTCGGGTGAGTCTTCGCCCCCCATGTGGACCATCATCTGCTGCTATGCCGCGATTGGTCTGGGCACCATGTTCGGCGGCTGGCGCATTGTGAAGACCATGGGCCAGAAGATCACCAAGCTCAAGCCTGTGGGCGGCTTCTGTGCCGAGTCCGGTGGTGCCGTGACACTGTTCCTGGCAACTTTCCTGGGTGTGCCAGTTTCGACCACCCACACCATCACCGGTGCCATCGTGGGCGTGGGCTCTACACAGCGCATGAGCGCCGTGCGCTGGGGCGTGGCGGGCAACATCATCTGGGCCTGGATTCTGACCATCCCTGCCAGCGCCTTTGTGGCGGCTGTGGCCTACTGGATCAGCCTGCAGCTGTACTAAAAAAAGAAGCGCCTTGCGCTGAAAGATCAAGGACTTCAAGGTGAAAACACCTTGAAGTCCTTTTTGTTTGGGCGCTAGACGCTCTCTTTTTTATGAATTGCGCTTCAGACCGGTGCGGTGCTGGCGCCTTCACCCAGGCTTTTTTCCATCATCACCACGTCCAGCCAGCGGTCAAACTTCCATCCCACATTGCGCAGCGTGCCTGCGTGTTCAAAGCCCATGGCGCGGTGCACGCCAATGGAACCCGCATTGCTGCTGTCGCCAATCACCGCAATCAGCTTGCGCACGCCTGCGGCTTCGCACTCGCGGCACAGGGCTGCTAGCAGCAGGCGGCCAATGCCCTGGCCACGCGCCTGTTCAGCAACGTAGATCGAATCTTCGGCCGAAAAGCGAAACGCCGGGCGTGGCTTGAACCAGTTGGCGTAGGCGTAGCCGAGGATGGTGCCGTCCTCGCCTTCGGCCACCAGCCAGGGCAGTTGCTTGCTGAGTACGTCCTCACGGCGTTGTGACATTTCCTGCAGCGACGGGGGCTCGGTTTCAAAACTGCCCGTGCCGTGCAGCACGTGGTGTCGGTAAATGGCTGCAATAGCCGGTAAATCTAAAGGCTGGCTTGCCCGGATGGTAGGCATAAAAAACAGAACCCTATATAATCTTTAGCTTTCGGCGTGTCGCTGGCCGGGTGGCCATGTCGCGTGTCTCAAACGCCGTTAAAAACACTTGCAGCAAATTTGCTGTGACCACCCGAAGGATAAATCATGGTCGTTATTCGACTCTCCCGCGGCGGCTCCAAGGCTCGTCCGTTCTTCAATATCGTTGTTTCTGACAAGCGCGTGCGTCGTGACGGTGCTTTCATCGAGCGCGTGGGTTTCTACAACCCTAACGCCCGTGGCGCTGAAGAAGGCCTGCGTTTGGCCATGGACCGCGTGACTTACTGGAAGAGCGTTGGTGCCCAAGCTTCCGACACAGTGGAGCGTCTGATCAAGCAAGCTGCTGCCAAGGCTGCTGCTTAATCAGTCCAACTGATTGAAAACGGGTTCCGTTGGCTAGTCTGACGGAACCCGTTTTTTTCTTTTCTTCTGCCTTTTATAGATACCCATGAGCCACATGCCTGAACTTGAGTCCACCACGCTGCCAGTCGATGCCGTGGAGGTAGGGCGTATTGCGGATGCCTGGGGTGTGAAGGGCTGGTTCAAGGTCATCGCATACAGCGCTGACCCCGAGGCCCTGTTCACCGCCAAGCAATGGTTTTTGCTGCCCGCTGAAAAAGGGGCGAAGAATTTTGCCGGTACGCTGCTGCTGCCCGTAAAGCAGGTGCGTCCTCACTCGGACTCCATCGTGGCGACCTCGCCTGCCGTGGCAGACCGTAATGCCGCCGAAGCACTGCGCGGCGCCCGTGTGTTCATTGCGCGCGAACATTTCCCCAAAACCGATGACGGTGAGTATTACTGGGTGGATTTGCTGGGCCTGAAGGTCAGCAACCGCGAAGGTATTGCGCTGGGTACGGTCAAGGATTTGCTGGCCACCGGCCCTCAGACCACGCTGGTGCTGAGCTACGAAGAAGATGGCAAGGAGCGCGAGCGCATGATTCCCTTTGTGGATGCGTACATCGACCAGGTGGATCTGGCCGCGAAAACCATTGTGGCCGACTGGCAGCCCGATTACTAAGGCCTTGCGACATGCGCTTTGACATCATCACCCTGTTCCCTGAGCTGTTTGCTCCGTTTCTGGAAAGCGGTGTGACGCGCCGTGCCTATGCCTCGGGGCAGGTGGCGGTGCATCTGTGGAATCTGCGTGATTACGCACAGGGCAACTACCGCCGTGTGGATGACCGCCCCTTTGGTGGTGGCCCCGGCATGGTGATGATGGCCGAGCCCCTGCAGCACTGCATGGATGCCATCCGCGCTGCCCGTGCAGAAAGCGGCGAAGCGGAGCCTGCGCCCGTGGTGCTGTTCTCGCCGATTGGCAGCACGCTCAAGCACGAGGTGGTGGCACAGTGGAGTGACAGCCAGGGCGCTGTCTTGCTGTGCGGCCGCTACGAAGGCATTGACCAGCGCTTTATCGACAAGCACGTCACGCACCAGATCAGCCTCGGTGACTTTGTGCTCTCCGGCGGTGAGCTGGCGGCCATGGTCATGCTGGACGCCATTGCACGTCTGCAGCCCGGGGTGCTCAATGACGAGGGTAGCTTCCAGCAGGACAGCTTCAACCCTGCGCTCGATGGCCTGCTGGACTGCCCGCACTACACACGCCCTGAAGTCTGGGATGGCCAGGAAGTGCCGGCAGAGCTGCTGTCTGGCCACCATGCCAACATCGATCGCTGGCGGCGCGAGCAGAGTCTGAAGATCACCAGCCAGCATCGCCCGGAACTGCTCGAGCAGGCGCGTGCCAAGGGCTTGCTCACGGCCAAAGACGAAAGGTTTTTGGCAAAAATTGCACAGCAGCTATAATTGCCGGTTCTTCGATCCTCTATCCGGCCGCTGCAACGGTTTGAATGCAGCCATAGCACCAATCCCGGTGCTTGCCAATCCTGGCGCGGACAAGATCGATTTGGATGAATCATGAACC
>JAEZZU010000229.1 GCA_023418355.1 Pseudomonadota bacterium
GCCCGGTGGTGGAGCAGTACCCCTCGCTGGTGGTGGAAGTGCTGGCAGCGCCGCAGGACGATGCGCTGAACATGCTGCACACCGGCCGCGCCCAGCTGGCGCTGGTGTTCGAGCGCCCGGCCATGGACGCGCGCGAGGACTTTTGCGAGCAGGGGCATGAAACGCTGGTGGCCGTCATGTCACCCCAGCACCCGTGGTGCGCATCGCAGCCTGACGGGGCACTGCCTGCGCTGGACATGTCGCAGCTGGCCACGATGCAGCAGGTGCTGGTGGCCAGCCGGGATCTGACGCTGCGCGACACGCGCTTTGTGTTCTCGCACAAGCTCTGGCGGGCCGACAACCACGCGGCGGCGCTGGCGCTGATTGCCAGCGGCCTGTGCTGGGGCTGGCTGCCGCAAAGTCTGGTGGAGGCGCAGATTGCGCGGGGCGAGCTGCTGCGCATTCCCTTCGTCAACATCAGCAACGGCAACACCTTGTTTGTGGACTGGGTGTGGTCCAAGGAGCGCACGCTGGGGCTGGCGGCATCCCTGTTTGTGCAGACGCTCAAGGACAAGCGCACACAGGCGGGCAGCCCACGCTCAGTGGCAAATGCTCATGAAAAATGAGCGGCTTGCGCTGGTATTGGCTGGGTTTTGTGCTGCTTTGATGCTGAATCTGGCTTTGATTAAGCGCTGGCTGCTATGGTTTGGATAACAAAAAAGCCGCTGCATGCGCAACGGCCTTCTGACACCCTCAGACAAAGCACTTACTGCTTGGTGGCGCTGGCGTCCATGGCGCGCGAGAGGTCGGCCATCATGCGTGCGTCCTGCAGGGCCAGTTTCCAGGTCAACTCATCTGCGCGGGCCAGGCGGCGCGCCTGCTGCCACGCCTTCCACTGCTGGAGGCACACCTGGAACAGGCGGGGCAGCAGGGCGTTGTGATTGATGCGGGCAGAGTAAGTGGTGGTCGAGGTAGTCATGGTGTGGCTTTCCAGAGGCACCCAGACAATGGCTTGTGGCTCTCGTGGGTGCGGGACCCGAATACTAGGGTTATCCCTAAAACCTTTCAAATTTATATTTTGAATTCCATTCATTCACAGCGGTGATGTTTAAATGGCTGCCATATGCACCCCGAAGACTTCCGCTTTCTGGATCTGAACCTGCTGCGTGTGTTTGACACCGTCATGTCAGAGGGCAGTTTGACGCGCGCTGCAGATAAGTTGTCACTCACTCAGCCTGCGGTGAGCAATGCCATGCGCCGCCTGCGCGATGCGCTGGGGGATGAGCTGCTGGTGCGCCACGGTCATGGCGTGCAGCCCACGCCGCGTGCCCTGGTGCTGTGGCCTGTGGTGCGCGAAGCACTGGGCGCTCTGCAGCAGAGTCTGGCCCCCGAAGCCTTTGACCCGGCCACAGCCAGTCTGACGCTGGTGCTGGCCATGGCCGATGCCACCGCCAGCACGCTGATGCCCAATCTGGTGCCTATTCTGGAAAAAGAAGCCCCGGCGCTCACGGTGCGCATCCTGCCGCTGACCACGCGGGACCCGCGCAGCTTGCTGGACAGCAAGACGGCGGACATGGCCATCGGCCACTTCCCGGCGGTGCTGACCGATCTGACTGCCCGTGCCCAGGCCGGAACGCTGGTCGTGCATGAGCACCGGCGGCTGTATGACGGCGAATACGTGGCCGTGATGCGCAAGGACCATCCGCTGGCGCTGATGCCGCTGACGCTGGAGCACTACTGCGCCGCACGCCACCTGCTGGTGAGCTTTTCCGGGCGCGCCTACGGCTTTATCGACGAAGCGCTGGCCGCGCTGGGGCGCGAGCGGCATATTGCCCTGACCGTGAACCAGTACACCACGGCCGCACGCGTGGTCAGCCAGTCGGACCTGATTACGGTGCTGCCGCGCCACTTTGTGCCGATCACGGGCATCCAGCATCTGCTGCAGGTGCACCCGCTGCCGTTGGAAGTGCCTGCCGTGCGCGTGGATGCACTCTGGCACAAGCGTGGCCCCAACCGTGCGGCGTATGACTGGCTGCTGCAGGCGCTGAACCGGGCTACGCTGAAAGCTTTTTCTCACTAGGAGCCGTTTGCTGCGGGCTTTTGCACAATGCCGGTGCTGCCCTTGGTGTGTGGACTATGAAACTTCAATTGCTCTCCGACCTTCATCTGGAAGTGCATCCAGACTTTCAGCCTGAACCTGCCCCCGGTGCCGATGTGCTGGTGCTGGCAGGAGATATTGGCTCCTACCAGGCAGGCAGCTTGCTGCGGGGCGAATACTTTGGCCTGGAGCGCTTTTCTCCGCTGCCGCAGTTTGCGCACTGGCCCTTCCCGGTGATCTTTGTGCCGGGCAACCATGAGTACGACATGCAGGACTGGGATGCCGCGCACGCGCGGCTGCGCCGGGTCTGCGAGCAGCTGGGCATCATCTGGCTGGAGCGCGAAACAGTGGTGCTGAACAGTGTGCGCTTTGTAGGCACCACGCTGTGGACCGACTATGACGCGATTGCCATGCTGGATGACAAGGTCCAGCAAGGCGACATGGGGCGCTTGCTCAAGCTGCGTGAAAAGTCCTTCCGTGCCGCCAACTTCTACCTGCAAAAGACGGGCGGCACGCGCCATGGCGAGCCGTTTCTGGCAGCACCCATGCGCGAGCAGGCACTGGTCTGCCAGGACTGGCTGCGCCATGCGCTGGCCCAGCCCTTCGATGGCAAAACAGTAGTAATCACACACTTTGCACCCAGCCTGCGCAGCAGCGACCCCCGCTATGGTCTGGTGCCCGGCACGGCAGGCTTTTGCAGCGCGCTGGACGATCTGCTGCCCCGGGCCGACCTGTGGCTGCACGGCCATCTGCATGCGCCCAGCGACTATGTGGTGCAGGGGCAGGATGCCGAGCGCGGCGCCTGGCGCTGCAGGGTCGTCGCCAATCCATTGGGCTATGCACGCAAAGGAGAACAACGCCATTTCCAGCCTGCCATGGCCATCACCGTATGATGTGGCACAAGCCTCTGTAAACATGACGTAAGTCAAGACACAACAGGCGCCAGCGATTACGCTCGTTCGTAGTTCTTATCAACTTGGAGATGTCTCATGAAAATCTTGCTTGCTGTTGACGGCAGTCCTTTCACGAAAAAAATGCTGGCCTATCTGGCTGCACATGAAGAACTGATTACCGTGGGGCGTCATGAATACACCGCGCTGACGGTGCAGCCTGCCTTGCCTCCCCGCGCCCGTGCTGCGCTGAGCAAGGAAATGGTCGACGAGTACTACGCTGAAGAAGCCGCCAAGGTGCTGGAGCCTGTGCAGAAGTTCCTGGCGCAGCACAGCATCACGCCTGTGTGCCGCAGCGAAGTCGGCCCTGCGGGCGAGACCATCGCCAAGATCGCCGAAGGCGAAAAGTACGACCTGATCATCATGGGCACCCACGGCCACGGCGCGCTGGGCAAGCTGGTGATGGGTTCGGTCTCCACCCAGGTGCTGGCCAACTGCTCCGTGCCTGTGATGCTGATTCGCTGATCGCGCACTGCATCTGCCATGCAAAAGCAAAAGGGCTGCCAGATGGCAGTAATGCCGTTCACTTAAGCCAAGTGAACGGCATTTTTCTTTGATTTGTTGTGGATACTTGCTCAGTTGTTTGTACTGAGTTTGACGTGGTTTCCAAGACTTTCCCACTACCCAGTTTTGCTGGGCT
>JAEZZU010000235.1 GCA_023418355.1 Pseudomonadota bacterium
GCCCCAGGTAGGGCTGCAGATCTACCTTTCCCATGGCCTGGCCCTGCGTGTCGTAATGCAAGGGGGCATCCGCATGCGTGCCTACATGCGGTGACATGCGCACCGTGCTGAGGTTGACCGGGCATTCGGGGCCGATGCGCATCTCCCACACCTGCTGGTAGGGCGTGTCGCCGGGGTAGGCCGGGCAGTGGCTGTGAACGGGGGCAGAAATATCCCAGAGCAGGCGTGTGTCAGACATGGTGTGCAGAGGCGATCAAAACGCCTGTGGTGCTTTTAGAGACCACAGGCTGGAAGTAGAAGAAGTACGCGGCGTTACCGCCGCGGCATGTGGTCAATGCTGCTTGCGGCGCAGGTGGTAAATCAGGCTTAGCACCAGCAGCCAGGGCAGGCCAAAGACCAGGGTCAGGCGGAACTCCGGCGTAAAGGCCGTGGTGATGAGCACGGCACCCATGAGGACGGCACCCAGCAGCGTCAGCCATGGGAAGCCCCACATGCGGAAGCTGCTCACCGCGCCTTCACGGTCGCGCTGGCGGCGGAAGGCCAGGTGGGTGACGAACACCATGAACCAGGCGAACATGCAGCCGAACATGGCAATCGACATCATCCACATGAAGGACTGCTCAGGCCAGAAGGCGTTGATGAACATGGCCACGGCCGCGCCCAGGCTGGAGATCAGAATCGCCGCCACGGGCACGCCCTTGGCATTGGTTCGGCCAAAGGCGACAGGCGCTTGGCTTGCACGGGCCAGGCTGAACATCATGCGCGAGGTGGTGTAGAGCTGGCTGTTCATGGCCGAAAGGGCCGCCACCAGCACCACAAAGTTCAGTACACCGGCGGCGTAGGGAATGTTGATGATCTCCATCACGCGCACAAAGGGGCTGGTCTGGGTGGCCGCTTCCGTCCAGGGCACGATGGCGAGCATCAGCGCCAGCGTCAGCAGATAGAACAGCACCAGGCGCAGCACCGTGGTCTTCATGGCGCTTTGCACGGCTTTCTGGGGGTGCTGGGCTTCACCCGCGGCCACGGCAATGGCTTCCACGCCCAGATAGCTGAACATGGCCACAATCACGCCCAGCCACATGCCAGACAGCCCCTTGGCCCAGAAGCCGCCACCCAGTTCGTAGTTCTGCAGGCCGATGCCAGGCGTGTGGGTGCCAAACACCACATAGGCGCCAATCAGCACAAAGGCCACGATGGCTGCGACCTTGATGGCCGAGAAGGTGTATTCCGCCGCGCCATAGACCTTGACGCTGCGCAGATTGATGCCGACAAGCACCGCAGAGAACACGGCCACCCAGATCCACTGCGGCACATCCGGGAACCAGTAGGCCATGTAGATGCCCACCGCTGTCACTTCCATGCCCACGGCCAGCACCAGCGCCGCCCAGTAGGCATAGCGCAGCACAAAACCGGCCATGGGGCCCAGGTAGTACTCGGCATAGGCACCGAAGGAGCCCGAGGTGGGGTGGGCCACGGTCATTTCGCCCAGCGCTCCGATCAGGAGCAGGGCAATGAATGCGCCAATGGCGTAGCTGATCAAAACCGCAGGGCCTGCAAAGCCAATGGCAAAGGCACTGCCCATGAACAGGCCCGTGCCGACGGCGCCGCCAATGGCAATCATCACCATCTGGGCACTGGTCAGGTGCTGCTGCAGGCCGGTTTCGCGTTGTTGAATGTCGTGGAAGTCAGCCATGAGCGCTGAGGGTCCTCTCGAATTGGAAACCCTCTAGTATCGTGCGCAGCGCGTTCTGTTGCAGCAGCGGGGGGATCAGGCGCCGGCCTCAGGGCGCATCGCGCAGCGTCTGCTCCACGCACAGCACGGTCACAAGCAGGCCCGCAAGAATGCAGAGACAGGCAATGAACATGAGTGCGGTGGTGGACATGGCAGTCTCCGGATGGGAAGTGGCCTTGGAACACAAGTGTGCCCCTGTAGCTGGTGTGTGTCTGCGCGCGTGCAGCCAGAGCATGTGCCAGCAGCAGGCTTACAGCAGACCGCTGTCCAGTGGCTCCAGCCCGTGGCGCAGGCGCACGCGGTTGCAGGCGTCGGAGCCGGCGGCAAATTCGCGGCAGGGCGAGGGACGCCACTCGTAGATGCCGCAGCTGGCTTTTTCCCCCACCTTGCCCATGAGCGCCGCGCAGCGCGGGCGGGCATAGTCCGTGCCGCGCATGCGGCAGGTGTAGTCGTTGACCTCCTCGATCAGACCACGCGGCACGCGGCCGCCGTGTTCTTCGGATTCATGCACGGAAAAGTCCACGCGAAATGACGCGCAGCAGGCGCCGCAGCTCAGGCAGGGGTGGGGGGAACTCATAGGGGATGGCAGTGATAAGCGTGATGCATGCGAAGTGTATGTTTTTGCAACGACTGATTGAGTCGCTCAAGCTTCTTGATGAAAATGAGAATAAATATCAATTACTACCGAGCGAGCGATGCAAAGTGTGATGACGGGTGGAGAAAAAACAGCATGGGGTCTGCACCAGCTGCCAAGGTATCAGGCAGCGCGTGTGGTGGGGTTCAGAGCGTGTACGAATGAGAGCGACCAGCAGGTGGTCATGCGCCTGATGGAAATCGGCTTTCTGCCCGGTGAGGCGGTGCATGTGATTGCCACAGGCTTTCCCAAGGGGGATCCGCTGGCTGTCGCATTGGCCAGTCCACCTTTGCGCTGCGCCGTCATGAAGCGGCCTGGGTGGAAGTGGTGCTGGAGGCGCAGCCATGAGCCCCGCCGCCATGCCTGCCTTGCGGGCCGCCTTGCTGGGCAGCCCCAACTGTGGCAAGACCACGCTGTTCAATCTGCTGACCGGTGTGCGGCAGAAAGTGGCCAACTATGCCGGTGTGACCGTCGAGCGCAAGGAAGGCTGGCTGCAGACCGCATCGGGCCGCCAGATTCGCCTGCTGGATCTGCCCGGCACCTACAGCCTGCATGCATCCGGCAGCGCCTGCAGCAGCAGCTCGGGCTGCAGCACAGGGCGCTGTGGTGGTGCAAAGGGGCCGCGCTGAGGGCTGCGGCTGCGGCTTCAGGCCTCGGTGGTTTCCGACCAACGCTCGACTTCTTCTTCAGTGAGCTGCGGCAGACCAAATTTGGCGCGTGTGTCGTGGCAGCCGTAGGAGGCAAACGGAAAGTCGCGGCAGGGGCGTGAGCGCTGCTCGTAAATGCCACAGCCCACGCAGCCTTCGCCCAGGTGGGGCAGTTCGGTCAGGGCCACGCAGCGCACGGGAAATTTTTCCGTGCCGTTCATGCGCACACGGTTGCCCTTGTTGGGCACGTCATGGGTGAGCTCATCGGGCACGGTACCGCCCATGGATTGCAGCTCGTAAATGGAAAATTCGACGCGGTAGTTTTGGCAGCACACGCCGCAATGCAGGCAGGGATGAACGTCGGCAGACATGATGGGAAATCGTTGTTTTTCGAATAGGCAAACCAGGCAGAAACACGGGCACACACCATCACGCAGCAGGTGGCTGTGCCTGCCGTGCGAAAGACAGCAAGACACGAGCCAGCCCACGGCCAACCAGACGGTGCAGTGCAAAAAAGAAAAAGGGAAAGAGGCCCTAGGTGTGGCCCAGGAGGTAGCGCGGCGTTTTCAGCAGATGGCTGCAGGCAATGGCGTGCATGGCGCAGCGCCGGCGCGCAAATCTTCGGAAGTCCAGGCTCCGCGTGCCGCTGGCGGAGCAGGAAAAGGCCGTGCCATGGCGCAAGGCATGGCGACGGGATTTATGCAAAAAAAGAGCTGCTGGCGCTTGCTCTGTCTGGGTTTCAGCATCAAAACGATGTGAAATGCCCAGCAGGTCTGCGCGAGCAGCTCCTGTTTTTGTGAGAGGCGAGCAAATGGCGCGCATCACAAGCATGGTTTTTCTATAGGCGTTGCGAAGGCTTAGTCCGCCAGCTTGCCCAGCAGCAGGTACTCCATGAGCGCCTTCTGCACGTGCATGCGGTTTTCCGCCTCGTCCCAGACCACGGACTGTGGGCCGTCGATGACTTCAGCCGTCACTTCCTCGCCGCGGTGCGCAGGCAGGCAGTGCATGAAGATGGCATCAGGCTTGGCGGCCTGCATCATCTCTTCGTCCACGCACCAGTCGGCAAAGGCCTTCATGCGCACGGCGTTCTCGGCTTCGTAGCCCATGCTGGTCCATACGTCGGTGGTGACAAGGTCGGCACCCTTGCAGGCTTCCAGCGGATCGCTGAACACCTTGTAGCAACCTTCGCGGGGAGTTTTGCCGTTAAAGGCCAGCTTTTCGTCAATCTCGTAGCCGCTGGGCGTGCTCACATGGACTGTGAAGCCCAGCAGGTCAGCCGCCTGCAGCCAGGTGTTGGCCATGTTGTTGCCATCACCCACCCATGCGACCACCTTGCCCTGGATGGAGCCGCGGTGCTCGATGAAGGTAAAGATGTCCGCCAAGATTTGGCAGGGGTGGAATTCGTTGGTCAGGCCGTTGATCACAGGCACGCGCGAGTGGGCGGCAAAGCGCTCGATCTTTTCCTGGCCGAAGGTGCGGATCATCACCAGGTCGGTCATGCGGCTGATGACGCGTGCGCTGTCCTCGATGGGCTCGGAGCGGCCCAGCTGGCTGTCGCCCGTGGTCAGGTGCACCACGGAACCGCCCAGCTGGTACATGCCAGCTTCAAAGCTCACGCGGGTGCGGGTGCTGGCCTTCTCGAAAATCATGGCCAGCGTGCGGTCGGTCAGCGTGTGGTGCTTTTCGTAGTTCTTGAACTTCTTCTTGATCAGCGCAGCGCGGCTCAGAAGATAGTCATATTCCTCAGCGGTGAAGTCGCTAAATTGCAGATAGTGCTTCATCAGTATTCCTTGGGTATTTAGGCGGCCAGTACGGCTTGAACCAGTGGCTTGAGCTTGGCGACGATTTCGTCAGCCTCGGTTTCGCTCAGAATCAGTGGAGGCACGATGCGGATCACAGTGTCGGCGGTCACGCTGATGAGCAGGCCCGCTTCTGCCGCTTGGCCAATCAACTGGCCGCAAGGCTTGGTCAGTTCCACGCCAATCATCAAACCTTGGCCGCGCGCTTCGACAAAACCGTCGATGCTGCCCAGCTCGGCTTGCAGCTTGTTCTTCAGGTATTCGCCAACTGCGGTGGTGTGGGCCAGCAGGCCTTCTTCTTCCATGATGCGGATGGTTTCCACACCGGCGCGCATGGCCAGCGGGTTGCCGCCGAAGGTGGAGCCGTGGTTGCCCGCCGTCAGCACCTTGGCAGCGGCGTTGTGCGCCACCACCGCGCCCACAGGCACACCAGAGCCCAGGCCCTTGGCCAGCGTCATCACATCGGGCACGATGCCTGCCCACTGGTGGGCAAACCACTTGCCGGTGCGGCCCATGCCGGCCTGCACTTCGTCCATGATCAGCAGCCAGCCCTTGGCGTCGCACAGGGCGCGCACCTTCTGCAGATACTCGGCGCGCATGGGGTGCAGGCCGCCTTCGCCCTGGATGGGCTCCATCATCACGGCGACGATATTAGGGTTGCCTTCGGTGGCAGCCACCAGCTGTTCGTAGTCATTGGGGGCTACGCGGGTGAAACCGTCGAGCAGGTCACCAAAACCGTTGCGTACCTTGGGGTTGGCGGTAGCCGACATGGTGGCAATCGAGCGGCCGTGGAAAGCGTGCTCATAGACCACGATTTCAGGCTTGGCAATGCCCTTGTCCACACCGTACTTGCGGGCGATCTTGATCGCGGCTTCGTTGGCTTCCAGACCGGTGCTGCAGAAGAACACATTGGTCATGTGGGCGCGCTCGGTCAGCAGCGTGGCCAGCTTTTCCTGGCCGGGCACGTGGTAGTAGTTGGAGGTGTGGATCAGCGTTGCCACCTGGTCCTGCAGCGCAGCGACCAGCTTGGGGTGGGCGTGGCCCAGGGTGTTCACGGCAATGCCAGCCAGCGCATCCAGATATTCCTTACCGTTCACATCCCAGACGCGGCAGCCTCGGCCTCGCTCCAGCGCGATAGGTACGCGGCCGTAAGTGGGCATAACGTGGGGCGAAGCAGCCTCAATGTGAGCGGTCATGAATACATCTCCTGACATAACAGTCGTGGCACAACTTT
>JAEZZU010000347.1 GCA_023418355.1 Pseudomonadota bacterium
CCGATAGAAAACGCTTTTTCATGCTCGCCAAACGCATCATTCCCTGTCTGGACGTTACCGGTGGTCGCGTCGTCAAAGGCGTCAATTTTCTGGAGCTGCGCGATGCAGGCGACCCGGTCGAAATCGCCGCACGCTACAACGCACAGGGCGCGGACGAGCTGACCTTTCTGGATATCACCGCCACCAGCGACGGGCGCGATCTGATCTTGCCCATCATTGAAGCTGTGGCCTCGCAGGTGTTCATTCCGCTGACCGTCGGCGGCGGCGTGCGCACCGTGGAAGATGTGCGCCGTCTGCTCAATGCAGGTGCAGACAAGACCAGCTTTAATTCGGCGGCCATTGCCAATCCATCGACCATCAATGCCTGCAGCGACAAGTACGGCTCGCAGTGCATTGTGGTGGCCATCGACGCCAAGCGCCGCACGCCCGAAGACGAGCAGCGCATTGGCCCCGGCGGCACGCCTATGGGGCCGGGCTGGGATGTCTACAGCCACGGTGGTCGCAAGAATGTGGGGCTGGACGTGATTCGCTGGGCCGAAGAAATGGCGCAGCGCGGCGCAGGCGAGATTTTGCTGACCAGCATGGACAAGGACGGCACCAAGAGCGGCTTTGACCTGCAGCTCACCCGTGCTGTGAGCGATGCCGTGGGCGTGCCCGTGATTGCATCGGGTGGCGTGGGCAATCTGGACCATCTGGCCGATGGTGTGCAGCAAGGCGGTGCCGATGCGGTGCTGGCCGCCAGCATCTTCCACTATGGCGAATACACCATCCAGCAAGCCAAGCAGCGCATGAAAGAACGCGGCATTCCGGTGCGTATGTGATTTTTGAGAGCTGCTTGCGCAGGTTCCTTGCGGCTTTCAGATAGTTTTTTATTGGAATATGGCTTGCAGCCTGCGCTGGCAGCTATCAAAAAAGCAGGATGCCTATGAGCTGGCTCGATCAAGTCAAATGGGATGCACAGGGCCTGGTGCCCGTGATTGCGCAGGAACAAAGCACGGGCGATGTGGTGATGTTCGCCTGGATGAACCGCGAAGCACTGCAGAAAACCGCAGAAATCGGCCGCGCCGTGTATTTCAGTCGCTCGCGCAACAAGCTGTGGTTCAAGGGCGAAGAGTCTGGCCACGTGCAGACCGTGCATGAAATCCGCATCGACTGCGACAACGACGTGGTGCTGCTCAAAATCACCCAGCAGGGCCACGAGCCCGGCATCGCCTGCCACACCGGCCGCCACTCGTGCTTCTACAGCGTGCTCAAGGACGGGCAGTGGGTCGCCATCGACCCCGTCTTGAAAGATCCCGCATCCATCTACAAATAAACACCATGTCTGAACAAAATTCTGCCTCGGTTGAAGGCGCACTGGCCCGTCTGGCCGCTGTCATCGAAAGCCGCAAAGCCGCCAATGGCGGCGATCCTGAGAAAAGCTATGTCGCCCGTCTGCTGCACAAGGGGCCGGATGCTTTCCTGAAAAAAGTGGGCGAAGAGGCCACTGAAGTTGTCATGGCTGCCAAGGACGTTGACCACGGCGCTGACAAAGGAAAACTCCTTTATGAAGTTGCGGATTTGTGGTTTCACTCCATGATTGCCCTGTCGTACTATGGGCTCACACCCGCCGACGTGGTGGCCGAGCTGGAGCGCCGGGAAGGCACCAGCGGTCTGGAGGAAAAAGCATTGCGCAAGGCCAAGGAACGGGCCGCGCAGGAAGGACAAGCTGAGTGAACGATGACATTGTCGAAGTCCGCGCCGTAGACCAGCACACGCTCGACGGGCTCAAGGCCTGGGGCTGGGTCAGCTACATCCTGCACCTGATCGTGGCGCTGGCCGTGGTGATTCCGGGGGCGCAGGTCAGCGTGCTGATTCTGGCGGTGGCGCTGGTCATCGACCTGGTCAAGCGCTCCGATGCACAGGGCACCTGGCACGCCTCGCACTTCTCGTGGCGTCTGCGCAGTGTGATCTGGGCAGGCATCCTGTATGTGGTGACAGCGCCGCTGTGGCTGCTGTTCATCTTCCCGGGCTGGATTGCGTGGTGCGTGATCTCGATCTGGTTCCTGTACCGCATCGTGCGCGGCATGATTGCGATGAACAAGCAGGAACCCCTGCCCGTATAAGCACGGCCGCCAGCCATTGCCCATGACCCAGATGCCCCCTGCAGCCCCGCCTCAGCACCTGAATCTGGCACTTCAGGGCGGTGGCTCGCATGGGGCATTCACCTGGGGTGTGCTGGATGCGCTGCTGGAAGATGGGGGCTTTGCCTTTCCCGGCATCAGCGGCACCAGCGCCGGTGCCATGAATGCCGTAGCGCTGGCCCAGGGCTTTGCCGCGGCTACGCTGGAGCATCCCGACGACCCGCAGGCGCGCCACAGCCAGGGCTGCGTGCTGGCGCGTGCAGCGCTCAAAAAGCTCTGGGAAGGGGTCGGTGCCATGGGCGTGTTCACACTGGGTGTGCCCGTGGCGAACAACCCGCTCATGAACCTCATGAGTCAGTTTCTCTCGCCCTACCAGACCAATCCGCTGGACATCAACCCGCTGCGCAAGCTGCTCGAGCGCGTGGTGGACTTTGACATGCTCAGCCAGACCTGGGGGCAGGAAGGCATGCCTCGGCTGTTTGTCTGTGCCACCAATGTGCGCACGGGCAAGGGCGAAATCTTCAGCGAGCAGCGCATCAGCGCGGATGCCATCATGGCCTCAGCCTGCCTGCCGCAGCTGTACAAGGCGGTGGAGATCGAGGGCGAGTATTACTGGGATGGCGGTTTTTCCGGCAACCCGGCCCTGTACCCGCTGATCTACCGCACTGACTGCAGCGACATGCTGCTGGTGCAGATCAACCCCATTGAGTCGCCCCACCTGCCTGACACGGCCAGCGACATTGCCGAGCGCATGAACGAAGTCATGTTCAACGCCGGCCTGCTGGGCGAGCTGCGCGCCATTGACTTTGTGCGCCGCCTGCTGGCCGAGGGCAAGCTGGACCCCAGGCGCTACAAAAGCGTGCTCATGCACCGCATTGACGGTGGCGCTGCGCTGGCACGTTTTGGTGCAGCCAGCAAGTCGCGTGTGGACATGGGCTTTCTGCAGCAGCTGTTTGCGCTGGGCCGCAGGCAGGGGCAGCAGTGGGTGCAGGACCACCGCAATGACGTAGGCGTGCGCCAGACGCTGCAGATTGTGGACAATCCATAGTTCGCCAGCACTGCGACGCGCATAGACTGGCATGCCTTTTGAAGCCTTTTGCTACGAATAACAACGACTGTTTGCTCTGTCATGACTGATCACTCGCATACTGCGCACGACCCCAACTGCATTTTCTGCAAGATCATTGCGGGCCAGATTCCCAGCCGCAAGGTGTATGAAGACGAAGACGTCTTCGCCTTCCACGACATCAACCCCGCAGCGCCCGTGCACTTCATGATCGTGCCCAAGAAGCACATTGC
The DNA here is from genome assembly GCA_023418355.1 of Pseudomonadota bacterium. Classification (GTDB taxonomy): domain Bacteria; phylum Pseudomonadota; class Gammaproteobacteria; order Burkholderiales; family Burkholderiaceae_C; genus Comamonas. Next base: position 3,423 of record JAEZZU010000347.1, read on the forward strand.
ATCCATGGCCCATGTGACCGAGGCAGATCAGGCCCTGCTGGGCAAGATCATGGCGCTGGCGCCCAAGCTGGCCATGGATCAGGGCTGCAATCCCTATCCGGCAGGCGGCTTCCGCATCATGGTCAACACAGGTGAGGAAGGTGGCCAGGAAGTGCACCACCTGCACGTGCACGTCATGGGCGGCCCCCGCCCCTGGAAGCGCGGCTGACAATGACTGTGGACGTGAAGGGATGCGCAAACTTAAGGCCATCTGGGGCGCTATGGTGCAGCGTCACGTCTAAAATGACTCGTATACGTTAGGAGAAATCTCATGGGATCGTTTTCTGTTTGGCACTGGCTGATTGTTCTGCTGATCGTGGTGCTGGTGTTCGGCACCAAGAAGCTCAAGAACCTGGGCAGCGACCTGGGTGGCGCCGTCAAGGGATTCAAGGACGGCATGAAGGACGGCAGCACGCCTGAAGCCGCTGCGGAAAAGACCGCAGTGACCGATCAGAGCAAGGCTGACGACAAGACCACCATCGACGTTGACGCCAAGCAAAAGAGCTGATGTATCAGCATGGCAGCAAGCACCTGCATAGGGCGTTGGCATGATTGATATCGGTATCTCCAAGCTGGCACTGATCGGTGCGGTGGCCCTGGTGGTCATCGGCCCCGAAAAGCTGCCGCGCGTGGCGCGCACGGTCGGCACACTGCTGGGCAAGGCGCAGCGCTATGTGGCGGACGTCAAGGCGGAAGTCAATCGCTCCATGGAGCTCGATGAGCTCAAGAAGATGAAGGAGTCGATGGAGTCTGCGGCCCGCGATGTGGAACAGTCGGTGCACAGCACCACGAGCAGTCTGGAAAAGGACTGGCGTGATGCCACCGATTTCGAGTCGGCATACAGCAGCAGCGATTCCAGCACGTCTGCCAGCGACTACAGCAGCTATGAAAGCAGCAGTAGCAGCAGCGCAGTGACGCCGGCCTACAAGCACCCAGGCAAGAACTTCCGCCTCAAGCGCACGGCGGTGCCGCGCTGGTACAAGGCCCGCTCCGGGCTGCGGACCCATGTGCAGTCAGGTGCTGCGCGTGTGGCGCGCTTCAGACCGAAGCGCTGAGGCTGATCTCCCACAGCACGGTGTCTGCACGCTGCAGCCCCGTGCTGGTGCTTTTCTCTTGATCTGCAGGGCCTGACGATGGCCCGGTTCTTTTTTCGACCATGTCCAACAAATCCACCCAAGACGACGAGCTGGCCGGCACCGAGCAGCCCTTTGTGCAGCACCTGATGGAGCTGCGCGACCGCCTGCTGTACTGCATCTACG
>JAEZZU010000360.1 GCA_023418355.1 Pseudomonadota bacterium
TCACCAAACTTTTCGGCAGCCGCAATGACCGGCTTCTCAAGCAGTACCGCAAGACGGTGGCTCGTATCAATGCGATGGAGCCAGAGCTGGAAAAGCTCGATGACCAGGCTTTGCGGGCCAAAACCCAGGAATTCAAAGACCGTCTGAGCAAGGGCGAGGCCCTGGATGACCTTCTGCCCGAAGCGTTTGCCGTGGTGCGTGAGGCTTCCAAGCGTGTCATGAAGATGCGCCACTTTGATGTGCAGCTGCTCGGCGGTATGGCACTGCACCAGGGCAAGATTGCCGAAATGCGCACCGGTGAAGGCAAGACGCTGACCTCGACCCTGCCTGTGTACCTGAATGCACTGACTGGCAACGGCGTGCACGTGGTGACCGTGAACGACTACCTGGCCAGCCGCGACGCGGAAACCATGCGTCCGCTCTACAACTTCCTGGGCCTGTCCGTGGGGGTGAACCTGCCCCAGGCGCCACGTGAAGACAAGCAGCTGGCGTATCTGGCCGACATTACCTACGGCACGAACAACGAATACGGCTTCGACTACCTGCGCGACAACATGGTCTACGACAAGGCCGACCGCGTGCAGCGTGGCCTGAACTTCGCCATCGTCGACGAGGTGGACTCCATCCTGATCGACGAAGCGCGTACGCCTTTGATCATCTCTGGTCCTGCCGAAGACAACACGGCCATGTACCAGGTCATCAACCAGCTGGCACCACAGCTGGTGCGCCAGGAAGGCGAGGCCGACCCTCGCACCGGCGAAGGCGTGACCAAGCCCGGTGACTTCACTGTGGACGAGAAGAGCCACCAGGTGTTCCTGACCGAAGACGGGCACGAAAAGGCCGAGCGCATTCTGATGGAAGCAGGCCTGCTGGCCGAAGGCGCGTCGCTGTACGACCCCTCGAACATTGCGCTGGTGCACCACCTGTATGCCGCGCTGCGCGCCCACCATATCTACCACCGTGACCAGCACTATGTGGTGCAAAACGGTGAAGTCATCATCGTGGACGAGTTCACGGGTCGCCTGATGAGCGGCCGCCGCTGGAGCGATGGCCTGCACCAGGCCGTGGAAGCCAAGGAAGGTGTGGCCATTCAGGCCGAGAACCAGACCATGGCCTCCATCACCTTCCAGAACTACTTCCGCCTGTACAGCAAACTGGCGGGCATGACGGGTACGGCTGACACGGAAGCCTACGAATTCCAGAGCATCTATGGTCTGGAAACCGTGGTCATCCCCCCCAACAAGCCCAGCAAGCGTGTGGACCAGCTGGACCGTGTGTACAAGACCACCAAGGAAAAGTACAACGCCGCCATCGAAGACATCCGCGAGTGCTACGAGCGCGGCCAGCCTGTGCTGGTGGGTACGACTTCGATTGAAAACTCGGAAATCATTGCCCAGCTGCTGACGGCAGCCAAGCTGCCCCACCAGGTGCTGAATGCCAAGCAGCACGCCAAGGAAGCGGACATCATCGCCCAGGCCGGTCGCAAGGGCATGATCACCATCGCCACCAATATGGCGGGCCGTGGTACCGACATTGTGCTGGGTGGCAACATCAGCAAGCAGGAAGCTGAAATTGCAGCCAACCCCGAGCTGGACGATGCCACCAAGCAGGCCAAGATTGCCGAGCTGCGCGCGCAGTGGCAAAAGGACCATGAAGAGGTCAAGGCGCTGGGCGGTCTGCGCATCATTGCTACCGAGCGTCATGAATCGCGCCGTATCGACAACCAGCTGCGTGGCCGTTCGGGCCGCCAGGGTGACCCCGGTTCTTCGCGCTTCTATCTGAGCCTGGATGACCAGCTGATGCGCATCTTCGCGGGCGACCGCGTGCGCGCCATCATGGACCGCTTGAAGATGCCTGAGGGTGAGGCCATTGAAGCCGGTATCGTGACCCGCTCCATCGAGTCGGCCCAGCGCAAGGTGGAAGCCCGGAACTTCGACATGCGCAAGCAGCTGCTCGAATATGACGACGTGGCCAACGACCAGCGCAAGGTGATCTACCAGCAGCGCAACGACATTCTGGACACCGAAGACCTGACCGACCTGATCACCGCCATGCGCGAGGACTGCGTGGCCGACATGGTGCGCATGTACGTGCCTGCCGAGTCCATGGAGGAGCAGTGGAACCTGCCTGCCCTGGAAAAGGCGCTGGCTGACTGGCAGGTGCAGATTGACCTGCAGGGCATGGTCAAGGATTCGGAAAGCATCACGGACGAAGAGATTCTGGAAGCCTGCGTGAAGGCTGCCAACGATGTCTATCAGGGCAAGCTGGATCTGGTCGGCAAGGACCAGTTCATGAACTTCCAGCGTGCCGTGCTGCTGCAGAGCTTTGACACCAACTGGCGTGACCATCTGGCGGCGCTGGACTACCTGCGTCAAGGTATCCACCTGCGCGGCTTTGCGCAAAAGCAGCCCAAGCAGGAATACAAGCGCGAGGCGTTTGAGCTGTTCCGCCAGCTGATTGACCAGGTCAAGAACGAAGTGACCCGCGTGCTGCTCACCGTGCGCATCCAGCAGCCCGAGCAGCTGGAGCAGGTGGCGCAGAACATCGAAGAGCGCGCCGAAGGTGCCCAGGAAGGCATGCAGTACGCCAGCGCCGATGGCGACAAGACCGACAGCTTTGAGCTGCCTCCCGGCGTGCGTGTGGGTCGTAACGATCCATGCCCCTGCGGCAGCGGCCAGAAGTTCAAGAACTGCCACGGCAAACTGGCTTGATGGACTTCTGCAGGCGTTGATGCCTCCATCCACAAACAACACGGGCTGCGCGCCCGTGTTTTTCGTTGTGCGCAGTGGTTTGTCTCCATAATCAGGGACTAACTGTTTTTCTGTAGGAAGTCCTGCAATGCCTGTGAATTTGCCCGTTCCCGTCGCCGCTGATCTGTTCCCAGTCGCGGGTGTTCGTATTGGTGTGACCGAAGCCGGTGTACGCAAAGCCAACCGCAAAGACCTGACCGTGTTTTTGCTGGATGAAGGCGCGAGCGTGGCAGGCGTGTTCACGCAGAACCGTTACTGCGCAGCGCCTGTACAGATTTGCCGTGAGCATCTGGCGGCAGGCCAGGACATCCGCGCCATGGTCATCAATACTGGCAATGCCAATGCAGGCACGGGTGCTGCAGGTCTGGCCAATGCACGCAAGACCTGCGCAGCCCTGGCCAAGGAGCTGGGCGTGAGCGAGCAGCAGGTGCTGCCTTTCTCCACCGGCGTGATCATGGAAGAGCTGCCAGTCGATCGCATCGTGGCCGGTTTGCCTGCAGCCATTGCCGCAGCCAAGGCCGACAACTGGGCGGTGGCTGCTGAAGGCATCATGACTACCGACACCCAGCCCAAGGCCTACAGCCGCAGCGTGGTGGTGGGTGGCAAGACCGTGCACATCACCGGCATCAGCAAGGGTGCCGGCATGATTCGCCCCAATATGGCGACCATGCTGGGCTATCTGGCCACCGACGCCGCGATTGCGCCAGAGCTGCTGCAGGGCCTGGTCAAGGAACTGGCCGATGGCTCGTTCAACCGCGTGACCATTGATGGCGACACCTCCACCAACGACTCCTTTGTGCTGATTGCCACGCACAAGGCGGGCAACGAGGTCATCACCAGTTGGGACAGCGCAGAGGCGCAGGCGTTGAAGGCTGCGTTGCAGGAAGTAGCACGTCTGCTGGCGCAGGCCATCGTGCGTGACGGCGAAGGTGCGACCAAGTTCATCACCGTGAAGGTGGAAGGCGGCAAGACCGAAGAGGAATGCCGTCTGGTGGCGTACTCCATCGCCCACTCGCCCCTGGTCAAGACCGCTTTCTTTGCGTCTGACCCCAATCTGGGCCGTATCTTGGCTGCAGTCGGCTACGCCGGTATTGCCGATCTGGACCAGACCAAGATCGACCTGTACCTGGACGATGTGCATGTGGTGGTCGATGGCGGCCGCAATCCGTCGTACAAGGAAGAAGACGGCCAGCGCGTGATGAAGCAGCAGGAAATCACCGTGCGTGTGCTGCTGGGCCGTGGCGAGGCGTCGCAGACTGTGTGGACCTGCGACCTGAGCCACGACTATGTATCCATCAACGCCGACTACCGCTCTTAAGGTGGGTGGCGTTGCAAAACGCCCTGCAGGCTTTGTTGCAAGCTCTGGCCGTGGCGCTGCCACTGTCTGCGAGCTTGCGCCGCGCCTGCACCGCCCTTCGGGCTGGGCGTGGTGCAGCGCTGGAGATGCTGTGAGGGGTCTGATGGCTCCTTTCTTTTTTAAGAGCAGCTTGCGCTGGATTTATCAGCATTTCAGATGGAAAACTATCTGAAACCAAGCATTGATCAGCGCAAGCAGCTATCAAAATTAAAAAATGGAGACCCTACCGTGCAAGATGTGATGAATCCTCTGGAGCGCCTGGTCGAACGTGCCGAGCAGCTCATGCAGCGCATTGAATCTGTGCTGCCCCAGCCTCTGCAGGCGCCCAGTGACTGGAATGTGGCCATTGCCTGGCGCTACCGCAAGCGCGCCAATGGCTGTGGCGTGCTGGAGCCGGTGCGCCATGTGGGCGCGATGCAGCTGTCTGACCTGCAGAACATTGATGCGCAGAAAGACAAGATCGCGCGCAATACCGAGCAGTTTGTGCAGGGCCGCACGGCCAACAACGTGCTGCTGACCGGTGCGCGTGGCACGGGCAAGTCTTCGCTGATTCGCGCCTGCTTGCATGCCTATGCGCCGCAGGGGCTGCGCCTGATTGAGGTGGACAAGGCCGATCTGACGGATCTGCCTGACATCGTCGATGTGGTGGCGGGCCGCCCCGAGAAGTTCATCATCTACTGCGATGACCTGAGCTTTGAAGAAGGCGAGCCCGGTTACAAGGCGATGAAGTCCATCCTCGATGGCTCTGTCTCTGCCGCCACGCCCAATGTGCTGGTCTATGCCACCAGCAACCGCCGCCATCTGCTGCCCGAGTACATGAGCGACAACCTGCAGACCTCCAAGGGCAAGGATGGCGAGATCCACCCCGGTGAAGTGGTGGAAGAGAAAATCTCCCTGTCCGAGCGCTTTGGCCTGTGGGTGAGTTTTTACCCGTTTAGCCAAGACGAATATCTGCGCGTGGTGGCGCAGTGGCTGCGTTCCATGGGGCTCAAGGAAGAAGAAATTCAGGCTGCCGAAGCCGAAGCCTTGGTCTGGGCGCTGGAGCGCGGCTCGCGCAGCGGCCGTGTGGCCCAGCAGTTTGCGCGCGACTACGCTGGTCGCAGCGAGCGCGCCGCTGCCCCCCGCCAGCGTATTGCGGATGTGGAGGGGCTGAGCGATGGCGCTGAAATTTAAGAAAGCAGATTTTTGACAGTGACTACTCCTGCAGAACGTAAACATACTGAAGTCGCCGTGGGCGTGCTGATCCGCGAAAGCGATGGCGCGCTGCTGATCACCAGCCGCCCTGAGGGCAAGCCCCGCGCGGGCTGGTGGGAGTTTCCCGGCGGCAAGCTCGAAGCTGGCGAAACCGTGGAGCAGGCGCTGCGCCGCGAGT
>JAEZZU010000003.1 GCA_023418355.1 Pseudomonadota bacterium
CAGACCGGGCAGGCCCTGCTGGCCCTGCTGTGCACCAAGGCGCGCGAAGGGGTAAGGGTGCGTCTGCTGGTCGATGCACTGGGCTCCAAAAGGCTGAGCCGCAGGCACTACCGAGAGCTGGAAGCCGCAGGTGGTGAAGTGGCACTGTTCCACCCGACCCGGCTGGGGCGGCGCACACGGCCGGTCATCAACTTTCGCACCCACCGCAAGATTGTGGTGGTTGACGGTGACATCGGCTTTACGGGCGGCGTCAACATCACTGACGAAGAAAACCAGCGCATCTTGCCCGAGGCCTATCACGACGTGCATGTGCGCCTGCATGGCCCGGTGGTCAACTGGCTGCAGACCGTGTTTCTCGAGGATTGGGCCTATGCGCTGGACTACAGCACCAACCAGGAACCTACCGATCTGGGCGTTTTGCTGCCCGATATGCCGGATGGCGATCAGGCCGTGCAAATCATGGCATCTGGGCCAGATAGCAGTATGGAAGCCATTCACCGCGTGCACGTGGCTGCCATTCATGCCGCGCATGAGCGCCTGTGGCTGACGACGCCTTATTTCGTGCCCACGGAAGCAGCCATGCTGGCGCTGACCAACGCTGCTCTGCGTCGAGTGGATGTGCGGTTGCTGGTGCCGGAAAAATCAGACTCACGCATCGTCACCGCAGCGGCGCGCTCCTACTTTGATGAGCTGATCAAAAGTGGCGTCAAGGTGTTCGAATACCGCAAGAGCATGCTGCACTCCAAGACCATGGTGGTCGATGACTGGATGGGCATCATCGGCACCGCCAATTTTGACAACCGCAGCTTTCGCCTGAACTACGAAGTCTGCGCAGTCATCTATGGCCGTGCCTTTGCCACAGATCTGGAGCAGCAGTTCATGGCAGACCTGCAGCATGCCCACCGTGTCATGTACGCCCGTCCACAGCCTTTCCTGCAACGCCTAGGAGACTCCATTGCGCGGCTGATGTCGCCGCTGCTTTGAGGGGTGTTTCCTTTGTACCCTCGCCCTGACCCTCTCCCGCAAGCGGGAGAGGGAAAAAGCATTCCCTCCCCCGCTGGGTGAGGGTGTGGGGCAACCCAATGCATCCCCACTACCTGCCTGACCATCGCCTGTGTGTACTCCCTCTCCCGCAAGCGGGAGAGGGGACTGACCTCGCTACCTCCCGGAGGGGAGGTTTAGCCTGCAAACACTTTGTTAACAACCTTGTCTGTGATAGGTCGCCGATACATTTTGTGATATGGTGCAAACGCCTTTTTCACAACCTCAAAAAGTTCAGTCAAACGGCTGAACTTTTGTTTTCCATGAATAACTTTCAAAGAGCAGCCGCTGTCTGGAAAGCACTGTTTCTACGAGAGGCTTCAGTGCGAATGTTTGGCTCACGCATGGCGTGGATGTGGCTGGTGCTAGAGCCCGTAGTCAACATTTTGTGGCTGGTCCTGATTTTTTCAGTCATTCGCGTCCAGCACGTTGGTGGCATTGAGATGCCGCTATGGATCGCTGTTGGCATGCTGGTTTTCATGACTTTCAGGCGCACGGTGTCTCAGGTTCAGAACGCGGTGGATGCCAATGCTGCACTGTTTGCCTACCGCCAGGTTCGTCCTGCGGACGTGGCCTTGGTTCGTGCGGCGCATGAATGTGTCACTATGCTCATCATCAGTGCAGCAGTATTCGCAGTAGGTGGGTATATGGGGTGGATGGCTTATCCAGCGGACATCCTTCGTGTATTTGAAGCTTTTGGAGTCGCGTGCCTCTGTGGTCTGGGCTTGGGTATGTGTTTTGCGGTGCTGATCAAGCTCGTTCCTGAACTTGCACGTGTGGTTGGGTTCATCATGACACCGCTCATGATGATTTCCGGGGTAATGTTTCCTTTGAGCCTTGTCCATGAGCCCTACCTGGGGTGGCTGCTTTACAACCCTATTGCGCACGCAATTGAAGCTGCTCGCCTTGGTTTCGCACCTTACTATCATGCAGTTACAGGCTTAGATTTAGGCTATGCCTATGGCTGTGCGCTGGTGTTGAACTTCTTGGGTCTGGCACTGTTTCGTCGCTATAACCAGCGCTTGGTGATGCAATGATTGAAGTGATTGACGTACACAAACGCTATTTCACCGACCATGGCATGGGGCCCTGGGTGCTCACCGGTGTGAACCTGAACATTCCAACAGGCTGTAGCGTAGGTCTGGTAGGCGGTAACGGGGCTGGCAAATCTACCCTGCTGCGCATTATTGGTGGCGTTGACTACCCTACCAAAGGTGAAGTCATTCGCCACTGCAATGTCTCCTGGCCCATGGGGTTTGGTGGTGGTATCCAGGGCAGCCTCACGGGCCGCCAGAATGCCAAGTTTGTCGCGCGCATTCATGGGCTGGAAGATGAGATTCCTCGCATTGTGGAGCAGGTACAGGCCTTTGCCGAAATTGGTGAAGCCTTTGACCGCCCCGTGCGCACTTATTCCTCAGGCATGAAGTCACGCCTGCAGTTTGGTCTGTCGCTGGCTTTTGATTTTGATGTGTATATCTCAGACGAAGTGACAGCCACGGGCGACAAGCAATTTCAGCAAAAAGCCGCCAAGGCATTTAAAGACAAAGTGGGCAAAGCCAGCCTGATCATGGTCTCGCACAGCGAAAAAACGCTCAAAGACTTTTGCCAGGCAGGCATCTGGCTGCATAACGGCACAGCGCACTGGTTTGACCAGATTGACGACGCCATCCGCGCCTACCACGACAGCATCTCTCTTTCCCGATCATGACCATTGCCATTGCCTCTCTCACCACGCGCAGCCTGCAGTGGCTACGCAAAAAACCGCTGCGTGCAGTCACGGCCATTGCCTGCGCATGCAGCGCCATTTACTGGCTAGGCATTGCCTCAGACCGCTATGTGTCTGAATCGCGCCTCATCATTCAAAGCACCAATTTGCACAGCGGCAGCCAGATCGACCTGGGCAGCCTGATTTCTGGCACCTCTGGCGGCAACCGTACCGACCAGCTTTTGCTGCGTGAGCACCTGCGCTCACCTGACATGGCCGAGAAGCTCGACGAGCAACTGCACCTGCGTGAGCACTTTGCCGGGCAGGGCGACTGGTTCTCTCGCCTGTGGAGTGCAGAAGCAAGTGCGGAAAGCTTTTACGACTACTACCTGCGCCGTGTAGCCGTGGAGTTTGATGAGTTTGCGGGCGTGCTTGT
>JAEZZU010000205.1 GCA_023418355.1 Pseudomonadota bacterium
GCGCGGTCCTGAAGAGAACCAATAAGCCTATGAACGCCACGCGCACACGGGTGCAGCGGCGCCCTGTGCATGGGGTGGTGCTGCTCGATAAACCGCTGGGCCTGTCCAGCAACGACGCTTTGCAGAAAGTGAAGTGGTTGCTGCGCGCCGAAAAAGCCGGTCATACTGGAACTTTGGACCCTCTGGCCACGGGCGTACTGCCCCTGTGCTTTGGTGCGGCGACCAAGTTCAGCCAGCTGCAGCTGGAAGCTCCCAAAACCTATATCGCTGTGGCCCGTCTGGGTCAGGTCACCACCACGGCCGATGCCGAGGGTGAAGTGGTGCGCGAGCGCCCTGTGGAACTGGCGTCCTGCACGCCTGAGCTGCTGGCTCAGGTGCAAGCCCGGTTCACAGGCCCCATCAGCCAGGTGCCCCCCATGTACAGTGCCCTCAAAAAAGATGGCAAGGCGCTGTACGAGTACGCACGGGCTGGCATGGAAATTGAACGCCCTGCAAGAAACGTCACTATTCACGCCCTGGACATGGTTTTGTGTCAGGATGCGGACGGCTACGCTGCCTTGCAGCTGACGGTGACGTGCAGCAAGGGTACTTATATTCGTACATTGGCAGAGGACATTGGCGAGGCACTCGGTTGTGGTGCTCACCTGCGTTCGCTGCGCCGTACGGACACGGGCGGCATTGGTGTCGATCGTTGCATCACATTGGATGCCTTGATCGCCATGCCCGAAGAAGAGCGCATGCGCGTGCTGCAGCCGGTAGATTGCCTGCTGCATGCCCACGCCCGCATCACGCTCGATGCGCGCGAGAGCGGCCGGTTTCTGACCGGTTTGCGTCGCCGTGGTGACTGGCCCGATGCCGAGGCCGTTGCCATTTACGGAGATGAACCGCGCGCCTTGCTGGGTGTGGGGCACATCACAAGTGGGGAGCTGATACCCGATCGCCTGCTCAGCCCCCTAGAAATTCAACAAATCTTAGAAGGCACGCCGCGCGCATAAGTGCCGTGGCAATTTGGAAACAGTATGAGCAAAGAAATCCGCAACATCGCCATCATTGCGCACGTTGACCATGGCAAGACCACCATGGTGGACCAGTTGCTGCGCCAGTCCGGCACATTCGCCGAACACGAAAAAGTGGTTGACACCGTGATGGACAACCACGCCATCGAACGTGAACGCGGTATCACGATTCTGGCCAAGAACTGTGCCGTGTCCTGGAAGGACACCCACATCAACATCCTCGACACACCCGGCCACGCGGACTTCGGCGGTGAAGTGGAACGTGCGCTGTCCATGGTGGACGGCGTGGTGCTGCTGATCGACGCGCAGGAAGGCCCCATGCCCCAGACGCGCTTCGTGACCAAGAAGGCACTGGCTCTGGGCCTGCGTCCTATCGTGGTGGTGAACAAGGTGGACAAGCCCGGTGCGAACCCTGACAAGGTGATCAACGCTGCGTTCGACCTGTTCGACAAGCTGGGCGCGACCGACGAGCAGCTGGACTTCCCCGTGGTGTACGCATCCGGTATCAATGGCTGGTCTTCCAAGGAAGAGGGCGAGCCCGGTGCGAAGTGGGGCGAAGACATGTCTGCCCTGTTCGACACCATTCTGGAGCACGTGCCTTCCGTGAAGGGCGATGCAGAAGCACCTCTGCAGCTGCAAATCTCTGCGCTGGACTACTCCACTTTCGTGGGCCGTATCGGCGTGGGCCGTATCACACAGGGCACGATCAAGCCCGGTCAGCAAGTGACTGTGATGGCTGGCCCTGAAGGCAAGCCTTACACCGGCAAGATCAACCAGGTGCACACCTTCCAGGGTCTGGACCGCGTGCAGGCCACCGAAGCTGGTCCTTCCGAGATCGTGCTGATTTCCGGTATCGAAAACATCGGTATCGGCGAAACCATTACCGACCCCGCCAATCCCCAGCCTCTGCCCATGCTGAAGATTGACGAGCCTACCCTGACCATGAACTTCTGCGTGAACACCTCGCCTCTGGCAGGCCGTGAAGGCAAGTTCGTGACCAGCCGTCAGATCTGGGACCGCCTGCAAAAGGAACTGCGTTCCAACGTGGCTCTGCGCGTGAAGGAAACCGACGAAGACGGTATCTTTGAAGTGTCTGGCCGTGGTGAACTGCACCTGACCATTCTGCTGGAAGAAATGCGCCGCGAAGGCTACGAGCTGGCCGTGTCCAAGCCCCGCGTGGTGTTCCGTGAGATCGACGGTGTGAAGTGCGAGCCTATCGAGCTGGTGACTGCCGACATCGAAGAAGGCCACCAGGGCGGCGTGATGCAGGCACTGGGCGAGCGCAAGGGTGAACTGGTGAACATGGAACCCGATGGACGTGGCCGTGTGCGTCTGGAATACCGCATTCCTGCCCGTGGTCTGATCGGCTTCACCAACGAATTCCTGAACCTGACACGTGGTTCCGGTCTGATCTCCAACATCTTCGACAGCTACGAACCCCACAAGGGCGACATCGGTGGCCGCAAGAACGGTGTGCTGATCTCCATGGACGACGGTGAAATCTTCACCTACGCCCTGGGCAAGCTGGACGACCGTGGCCGCATGTTTGTGAAGGCCGGCGACCCAGTGTACGAAGGCATGATCGTCGGTATCCACAGCCGCGACAACGACCTGGTGGTGAACGCCACCCGTACCAAGCAGCTGACCAACTTCCGCGTGTCCGGCAAGGAAGATGCGATCAAGATCACGCCTCCTATCGAACTGTCGCTGGAATACGGCGTGGAGTTCATCGAAGACGACGAGCTGCTGGAAATCACTCCTACCAGCCTGCGCATTCGTAAGCGCCACCTGAAGGAACACGACCGCAAGCGCGCTTCGCGTGAAGGCTAATCAGCCCTTGCTGTGATCCTCTGACAAAGGCCGCCTTGTGCGGCCTTTGTTGCGTCTGGCGCAGGCTGGCCGACCTATGGTTTGTCCTAGGAAAGCAGCGTGCGCGACAAAGTCCATGGCCTGCCTGCGCTATCGTGACTGCTATTCGGGAGACACAAGGAGCACACACACTATGACGCAGACCTCTGCAGATGTTCTGGCGGAAGTACGAGGCCAGGTCGGCTTTATCACCCTCAACCGTCCTAAAGCCATCAATGCGCTTTCGCTGGGCATGGTGCGCGATTTGCTGGCGCAATTGCTGGCATGGAAGGATGACCCACAGGTGCTGGCCGTAGCCATTCGTGGCAGCAACAAGGAGGGCGTGTTCGGCCACTTCTGCGCGGGTGGAGACATCCGCTTTCTGCACCAGGCCGGCAGCACGGGCAACCCGCAGCTGGAAGACTTCTTCACCGAAGAGTACACACTCAACCACCTGATTTTTAACTACCCCAAGCCCTATATTGCCTTCATGGACGGCATCGTCATGGGCGGAGGCATGGGCATCAGCCAGGGTGCGAGCTGGCGCATCGTCACTGAGAACACCAAGATGGCCATGCCCGAGACGCTGATTGGCCTGTTCCCCGACGTGGGGGGGGGCTACTTCCTGTCTCGCTGCCCCGGAGCCGTGGGGGAGTGGCTGGCCTTGACGGGGGAGAGCATTGGCGCAGCCGATGCCATAGCCTTCCGCCTGGCCGATGCCTACCTGCCTGCCGCAGAGCAGGGCGCCCTGTGGCAGGCGCTGGGGGAGCAGACGTTTGCAGACAGCGACGCCGTGCAGGCCTTTGCGCAGTCCAAAACGCACAGGCAGGCACCCGGCGCGCTGCGTGATCTGGCGGAGATCAACCGCGTGTTTGCACTGGCTACGGTGCCAGACATCATCCATGCGCTGGAAGCGGCCGCTGGCAGCGCCTGGGCACAGAGCACCGCAGCCTTGCTGCGCAAGCGCTCGCCGCTGATGCTGCATGTGGTGCTGGAGCAGATTCGCCGCGCACGCAAGCTGGGTGTGGCCGATGACCTGCGCATGGAGCGCGACATGGTGCGCCACTGCTTTTACCTGCGCCCCGGTCAGAGCGAGACGGTGGAAGGTATCCGTGCACTGGCGGTGGACAAGGACCACAGCCCGCAGTGGAACCCTGCATGCATCGAAGATGTGCCCGAAGACCTGTGGCGTGCCTTTTTTGTCAGCCCGTGGCCAGCGCATGCACATCCGCTGGCAGCACTCAAAGATGGCTGATCAGGTCTGGCTGCAGACATGAAAAAACCACCTGTGCGGATCACAGGTGGTTAAAAAAGCAGAGCTGCCAGCGCTTGATTTCTAAGGGTTTGAAAGTGAAATCTATTTCAAATCCTTGAAATTCAAGCGCTGGCAGCTTTTTATTTCATAGCTGCAAGGCTATCACCTGGCACTGCCGATCAGGCGGCAATCAGTGCAGGTTCCTGGCGGCTTTCTGGCAGGCGTGCAGGGCTTGCCGTGCTGGACTGGCGCAGGTGCTGCTCCGCCAGCCTGAAGGCATCCACCAGCTTGCGCAGCTGCTCGGCCTGCGAATACAGGTGGCTGGCGGCGGCGCTGGATTCTTCCACCAGCGCAGCGTTCTGCTGGGTCATCTGATCCAGCTGGGCAATGCTCTGGTTCACCTGGGTGGCCCCCGTGCTTTGCTCCAGCGTCGCGGCGTTGACCTCGGCCACGATGTCCTGCACGCGGGTCACGTTGTCCAGAATGTCGCGCATGGCGGCACCGGCTTCCTGCACCTGGGCATTGCCAGCGGTCACGCTTTGCAGGTTGCTGTTGATGAGCTGACGAATTTCCTTGGCAGCTTCTGCGCTGCGCTGGGCTAGGGAGCGCACTTCGCCCGCCACCACGGCAAAGCCGCGACCTTGCTCACCGGCACGGGCTGCTTCCACGGCCGCGTTCAGCGCGAGGATGTTGGTCTGGAAGGCAATGCCGTCAATCACGCCGATGATGTCGCCAATCTTCTGGCTGCTTTGCTGGATTTCCTGCATGGTGTCCTGCACCAGCTTGGCTTTTTCAAAGCCCAGCTGCGTGGCCTGCAGCGAGTTGCGCGACAGGTTTTCGGCCTGGCGGGTGGAGTCCGAGCACTGCTGGGCTGAAGTGCTCAGCTCTTCAATGGCGGCGGCGCTTTCTTCCAGATTGGCGGCGGTGTTCTCGGTGCGGCTGCTCAGGTCATTGCTGCCGCTGGCCACCTGGGCGCTGGCGGTGGAAATGCTTTGCGAGGCTTGCAGCACCTGCGCCATGGTGCGGTTGAGTGCATCGCGCATCTGGTCGATGGACTGGAGCAGCTCACCGGTTTCATTGCGGGTGTAGTGCATCTGTGCAGGCTGGCTCAGGTCCAGCGCAGCCATGGCCTTGGCGGCAGCGTTGGCGCGCTGCAGGGGCTCGACAATGCTGCGTGTGACGGCAATGGCCAGCCAGATGCCCAGGGCCAGAGCGGCCGCCGAGAAGATCATCAGCTGCACCATGCTTTCAGCACGCAGCTCCGCGCTGCGGTGGGCCATCTGGTCCAGCTGCTGGCGCTGGTACTCGGTCAGTTCGGCCACCTTGTTCAGATAGGCTTGCATGGTGGGCTCAAAGCGGTTGGTAAAGACTTGCTCCGCCTCGCGAACCTGGCCTGCATTCTTGAGCGCGGCAATCTCCTTGCGCAGGCCCAGATATGCGTCACGCAGCTTGGAAGCTTCAGCCAGCATCTGCAGCTCCTGCGGAGACTTCAGATGGGCTTCAATGACTTTCATCTGGCGTGCGGTGTCGGCCGTGGCTTCCTTGGTGGCCTTGTCAAAATAGGCCACCAGGCTGGTGTCCGTGCTTTTGGCAATGGCTGCTGCGCGCTGCACGCCAGCGGTCACGTTATTGGACCAGTTGGCCAGGGCACGCTCGGTTTGCAGCACTTCGCCGACCATGTGGTTCAGGATGGAGTCTTGTTCGCGTGTCTGATAGAGGGACAGGGCACTGCTGCCCATGAAAAGCACAAGAATGCTTGCCAAGACGGCCGCGAGCTTGCGGCCAATAGACCAGTGACTGAAAAACATACTCCCCTTCTGTTCCTATCAAGAGTGGGTGGCCTGGCTGTGCGTGTTGCGTGCAGGCTGTGAAGTGCGGTGTAGGTGTTGAAACGTATTGACTACGTAGTAGCTACGTAGTTGGTAACTACTTTGAGTTTAATAGTGATGCTTTTGTGACATTGGCGTGACAAATGTAAATGCACTGAAATAGTGCTGTATCGCAAATGTCTGCATCTTTATTGTGCGTGAATGTTGCTTTTTGTATCTTTTTGGTGCAATGCAGCATGGAATTTGCTAGCACTGCAGGCCCTGCAGTTCGTGCGATGGTGCAGGACAGGGTTTGGCATACGGTGCATGGAGAGCGAAGTCTGACATCGCCAAAGGCGTGATCACAATGTGTGACCAGCTGTGTTTTTTGCGTCTAATTGCTTCTATTGCAGATAAACGGTGCAGTGACCAAGGCCGCCCGGGCTGAGCACAGCCCTGGACGTGCAGCGCGCGTCCGTGGCAGACCGCGAGGGCTGTGTGACGGCGGCTTGCCCTGCCTCAAGAAAAACGTTGGAGCAAGCAATGAAGACCACAACGCGGCGCATTCTTCCCTATGAACTGGCACTCAATGAGGCGCTGCCCTGGACGGTATATGACGAATTCGGCAACCTGCTGCTGCGCGAAGGCTATGTGATTCGCCAGCAGCGGCATCTGGACTCACTGTTCACGCGTGGCGCCTACATCCAGGTGCAAGAGCCAGACGAAGCCATTGAAGAAACACCTGCTGCACCTGTGGCGGCGACGCGTCAGCGCGTGCCGCACAAGGCCGAGCCGGTATTTGTGCGCACACGGCGGCTGGCCAATAGCCTGGAGCGCCTGCATGCCAGCCTGCTGGCGGGGGAGCTGCGCAATGACATGCGCATGCTGGTCATTGGCATGGCCCATGTGATTGCCCAGGCCTGCAAGGATGACGCCGATGCCCTGCTGGCTGGGCTGTACACCAACCGCTCGCACAGTTATCTGGTGGTGCAGCAGCTGCTGGGTGCGGCCGTGGTGGAGCTGTTGGCAGCAGAAGCCGGGGTGGATGAGGACACGCGCACCTCCTGGGTGTGTGCAGCGCTCACGCGCGATGTGGGCATGATGGATCTGCAGCAGCAGCTGGACACCCAGACCAAGCCGCTGTCGGCCGAGCAGCAGGCTGAAATCCGCTGCCACCCGACCTATGCCGAAACCATGCTGGCACAGATGGGCGTAAAAGACCCGCTCTGGCTGCAGGTGGTGCGCGAGCACCATGAGCGCTGCGATGGCACGGGCTACCCACAGCGCCTGCTGCGTGATGGCATCTGTGATGGCGCACGTCTGCTGGCGGTGGCGGACTCTTATGCGGCCATGGTCACATCGCGCGCCAACCGCACGGCCCGGCTGCCGCGTCAGGCCATGCAGACGCTGTATATCGAACGCGAAACCGCCTATGACAGCACCTGGGTGCTGGCGCTGGTGCGCAGCCTGACGCTGTTCCCGCCCGGCAGCATGGTGGCTTTGCACAATGGTGATCTGGCACTGCTGCGCACCCGCCAGCGCAACCCGCAGGACATGGAAGTCTGGGCTGTGCAAAACGGCAGCGGTGCGCTGCTTCAGCCCCCGCAGCCGCGCAGTACGGCGTACCCTGACCATGCGGTGGAGCAGCCCGTGCCGGTGCCGGCTGCCCTGTATGCCGCTCTGGACTGGCCCAGCCTGTGGCAGCCGCCAGAGCCAGCCGTTCAGCCCGAACCAGAGCCCGAAACCGCATAAAAAAACCGCCCGGCTTGCGCGGGGCGGTGACAGGCGTGGTGCGGCTGTTAACGCAGCGGCCGCTATTCGCAGCGGCTGCCCAGCCCCACTGTGTCCGCCAGCTTTTGCCAGCTGCTGCGGGGAGGGCAGTGGGTGGCGCTGGCCTGCTCGGCCATCTGTGCCGTGGTGGCAGCAGCCTGCTTTTGCTGCAACTCTTCCCAGGCCGTGCGCAGGCGCTGCTCGCGCACCTGCTGCACCTTGCGCTGCAGCTCAGGCAGTGCAGCCAGTGCGGCTTTTTCACCTTCTGCAATGGCCTGGCTGCGCTTGCTGAAGTCCAGCGTGCCAATGTCCAGCACCTGGGGGCGTACCACCACGTCGGCATTGGCCAGCTCCAGCTGGCCCAGCTTCTGGCCCATGATGGCAATGGACTGGTTCATGGTGTCCAGCATGCTGGTCGGGGTCTTGCCGCGGGGCTTGTCTGAAATGTCTACGGCCACCACCACGTCAGCGCCCAGCTCACGCGCCGCATCCACGGGCACGGGGCTGATCACGCCGCCATCGACATAGTGGTATTTGCCAATCTTCACGGCTTCAAACAGACCGGGAATGCTGCTGGACGCACGCACAGCCTGGCCCGTATTGCCGCGTGCAAACACGGTGCGCTTGCCGTCTTCCAGGCGCGTAGCTACGGCCACAAAGGGCTTGGGCAGCTTGTCCAGCGGTTGGTTGCCCACCTGCTCGTTGATGAAGTCCTGCAGCTTGCGGCCCTTGACCAGACCGGCCGCAGACAGCTGCAGATCGCGAATCGTGCCTTCATTGAGCGCCATGGCCTTGTCCTGCAGCGTCTGTGCATCCATGCCGCTGGCGTACAGCGCACCTACCACGCTGCCCACACTGGTGCCAGAGACCACATCGGGGGTCAAGCCGTTGGCTTCCAGCGCCTTGATCACGCCAATGTGTGCAAAACCCTTGGTGGCACCACCGCCCAGCGCGAGACCAATGCGCACGGGCGCAATCTCAGGCGCAGGCAAGTCTGCAGGGCCTGTGGCTGCAACAGAAGCAGGGGGCGTGCTGGGGGATACAGAAGGGGCAGGGGAGTGGCTGGCGCAGGCAGTCAGAGCCAGTATGGCAAGCGCTGCACCAGGGCGAAAAATGGCATTCCATGACATGGGTGTGGATCTTGCACCAAAGCACAAAACCTGCTGTGCAGCATAGTTGCCGGGGCAGTGCTGCCTGCAGTCAGGAGGGGGTGGTAAAAATTTATTTTTTATGAAAAAACATAGCTGCCAGCGCTGATGCAGCAATCGAAAGCACGGGTTTTACTTGTGATTTTCTGGAATAACCTTGCAGTTCGCAGCAGCAAGACTTGCGCACTGCATCAGAAGTTCTGTTAGAGTGAGCATCTTTGAGCTTGCTGCTCAAGGCAGTAAGACTGATTTTTCAGCCGCCACAGCAGGCGGTTTTTCTTTACCTCCGTCCATCAGGCGTGGCCCCCGCCGGTGGAATGCAGCACAGGGCCAGTCCTCTCTAAATTACGTTTTCCCAAAAAAGCGTAAAGCGGCTTGCTTTTGAGCCACCCCTTTTTATGCGCCGGCACTGTGCCTGCGCCACTTTGTTGAACTACGTTTCCCCGACCTTAGAAGTCATCGGCAGATATGCGCTGACACCAGCCGCCGAACTGACCCACAGCGGTTCCTACACCGCCTCCATTTCTATCCGCAGCGGCCACGGCCAGAGCACGCATGACCGCGTGTTTCGTTTTGTGCCTGACTTTGATACCGCCGCCGCTGCCATGCGCTACGCCTGCCGTGAAGGCCGACGACTGCTGCAACAGCCGGGCCTGACTGCCTGA